>NZ_LBCB01000024.1:0-3570 GCF_000980515.1 Akkermansia sp. UNK.MGS-1
GTTGATGATAGATAATTTTATTAACGATTGAAGGTATAGGCTCGTTATGCGTCGCGGGCACAAAACTTGTAGTAGTTTTCACCCTCCACCCTGCCGCCTTGGAAAGAGCGTAAATCTCACGCACCTTGACCACGTAGCCCCCGCGGGTCGCATCCCGTACATTATCAAATGTGATGTCCAGAATTTCGCCGCTGTTGTGGGCCAGATTATTGCCAGGGATAATACTGTACGATCCCTGGGTTAAATCAGATCTTGTCGTTTTGCTGCCTCGTCCGATGCCTATGGTAATTTTGCCTGCGCCGGGTATGCGCCACGGAATGGAGAATCCCGCAAAGTTGGAATAATTATGTTGACCGTTAGGCCCTGTGAAGGGAAAGACAATCGTGCTGTGAGTCCCGGCAGGCACTCTAACCTGCGCATACTGGCCGGGAATGAGAGCGGTAGTTGCCGCCGTCCCTGTCGCCGTAATGCTGCCCGTGTTGAGGTAGGCGTGCTGGGAAAAAATGTCCGTCACTCCGGCCAAGCCTGCGGCATGCAGGCGGTTGACCGCGCCCGTATCGGTCGGCGCACCCACAGCCAGCGGGATGTTCACCCCTCCGTTGGCGTTGACGGTCCCTGTAAAAGTCCCGGACTCCGCCAGCAAACTCTTCAACGTGGCATCATCCCCCGGCTGAATGCCGTCCCGGGCAGACAATCCCGGGACGGCCCCCTTAAAAGTCTGAGTAACCAGCGCATGCTCATCGGACACCTCCACAGCATCCGTAGGAGCTACAAAACCGTATTGCCCCTCTTCGCCCGCTTCCAAAACAAGCAAGGGAGAAGCCCCATCAAAAACGGCATGAACGGTACAGGCCGTCGTACACGTCAGCACATACGCACAACCTTTAACGGTATCAACAATCATACAGCCCCCTCCTTGAAATACTTATCAATCGCCCCGGCAATCGCCACGCAAAGCGCGTCAACCCGTTCTTCCAGCCTGTCGCAATCCGTCACGTGTGAGGACGCAAACGCAGGCTCCAGCATCAACGCCGGCATGCGCGTTTCTCTGAAATAATAATAACCTCTGTCACTCTTACACTTGATCGGCTTCAAACCGCGATCAGGGAGCCTCAGCACATCACACATCGCCGCCTGTATCAGTTCAGCCGCTTTCTTCCCGTTCTTGGAGGCGTACCAATACAAAGTTTCTGTGCCTCCAATTCCTGTATCTGCACCATTGAAGTGAAACTCCACGGCCAAATCCGCTCCCACCGCATTACACCTCCGGGCCGCGTAAATCGGTGTCGTTCCCCCAGCCTCAGACCGATTGCACACCACAGCCTCATAACCCAGCCGCTCCAACTCATCCTTCACCTTGCCAATATGGGCCGTCCAGAAAGAAAACTCTGAATGCTTCCGGTTCGTCATTACAGCCCCGCCATCCTGCGGGCTATGCCCGATACTCAATGCTACTCTCATCATCTACTTATTCTTGCTTATAAACTGTTCATTCGCCTCTACTACAAACTGACACGAACTGCACTTATGCTCGGCCTCCCGACGCGCCTCCCGCTCCTTCTCCAACTCCGCCTGCAACTTCTCATTCTTCTTCGTCTCCCTCCAAAGGAAAATCGACATCACGCTCACCACACTCGCCGGAGTCATCAAACTATCAATCGTCGGGGTAGAAGTAACGGCATTCGCCACCGTCAGCATCGCCGCGCCAAGAACGGAACAGCTCGTCAGGGAACCGGTCATCTTACTTATCCTGTTTAACTACGGGAGAAACATCACTCACGGGCTGAACCTGTGAAAAACTCACACGCCCCGGCTCCAGCACCAGACAGGCCCCATCCTTGCACACCTCAGCCCGGTCTGGCGTCACATTCACGGAATGCCCACAACCGGACAGAGACATTCCCAAGCCGCCAAGGATAGCCCCGGCAATAACTGCTCCGGCGGCATACAGGGCCTTTTCCCACCAGCTAGACTTGCCGGCAGCCTTAATACCGAGATAGTCACGGACATCCCCCAGCGCATGCCTGCCAATAATGGGCAGGGCTTGCTGCGCCAATCGCACAAACGCGGACCGCTGTGAATCGGTTAAATCTTCCCAGGACTTCCAGCCGCCGCCGTTATCCTCGGAAACTACCCTGTAAAAATCCTTGGCTATCGCCTCGGCATGATTGCATTCTTTATCATTAATCATATCACTTCTTCTATCTTCAATCTGTTGAGCTCCGCCTTCTGCCACCTCCGCCACGGCAGGCCGTTTCGGCCCCTTCCCCGTACTCTTGCCAATCCCTCTCCTGTACCGTCTCTTCATTACTCGCCCTCCTCTCTACCCTTATCCTTCGGCAGCATCTCCAGCCACAACACCACCTCACGATGAGCATCCCGCCTCATCGCATCCAAAGGATCAAACAACCTCTCCCCATCCTGCTTCTGAAAACACGGCAAATCTGTCTGAAAAAACTCCTTCATCCACTCCAGCACCACCTTCCACTCCTCGCTCCGCAACAACAACCTCTTGGCCTTCCACCTCCGCGCAAACAAATCTAACAACTCCTTCTCTTTATCTACATTATAACTAATCATAAAACGTACTGCTCATAAATCAACTACGCCGCTCCACCCTGAGCCTCCGCCGCCATCTTGGCAGCCGCAGCCTCATCCTTCATCACAGCCGCGCCCGCCTGACGCAGCCTCAACTCATCCTCATCCATCACCGCCGCACTCTTCCGCCGCCTCATGTCCTCCACCTCAATATTCCCCCTGATACTATCCTCAGACACGCCAAGAGACCGCAGCCGCGCTCTCATGCCACGATCCACATCCAAATGATCCAGCAAACCGGGTACCGCCTCACCCAACTCCACCGCCTCCCTCAACGCGGCAGCAAAAGCATCGCTCTCAATCCGCTTCAGCACCAACGCCACCTTATTATTATACGTCACCCCCGGATTCTTCAGCACAGTCCCCACAACAGCCCCATTCCTAATCACATCCTCTCTCACGCAATCAGGCGGATCTGGAAAAACCCCGGCCCTGTACAGTACCATAAACACCCTGTCCAGCGTCGGCTGCACATCATAGGCAAACTGCACGAAAGACGGAAAAAACTGCAACAAATACTGATTCTCGCGCGCCATCACCTCCGTCGCCGTGGGAAACCCCTTCTTACCCTCATCATACGCAAACAGCTCCAGCATCGGCACCAAAAACGCATCCTTAATCCGCTGCTCCTTATCCGCAAGCTGCTTATAAGAAAGACTCACATCCCCCACAGCCGCCCACTCCTTCGGCAACAACACTCCGCCATCCTGCAACAAATCCGGATCAACCAACGTCTTCCCGCCAGCCCGCAAATCAACCTCTCCCACCAGCTTTGCCGCCGTCAAAATCCGGGGATCTATCGCCACACGCCGCGCCTTCTCCAAATCCTTCTCAATCTCCTCCACCCCCCTCACCTCGCCCTCCACATCCTGCCACGGAGCAAACCCGAAAAAACTTGTCCCATTCATCTTCCAGCGCGTCGCCATATACGGCATCTCCCACTCCATCTCCCGCCGCATCACCCTCTTCCCC
>NZ_LBCB01000025.1:0-3609 GCF_000980515.1 Akkermansia sp. UNK.MGS-1
GGTGTTGTCTCCTCTCTCGGCAAAGGACTGGCGGCGGCATCCATCGGCACGCTGCTGGAACGCTGCGGACTCAAGGTAACCCTTCAAAAATTCGACCCCTACCTGAATGTGGACCCCGGAACGATGAGCCCGTTCCAGCACGGGGAAGTGTACGTCTTGAACGACGGAGCGGAAACGGACCTGGACCTGGGCCATTACGAACGCTTCGTCCATTGCAGCCTCTCCCGGCTAAACAACCTCACTTCCGGACAGGTCTTTGAAAGCGTGCTGCGGAAGGAACGCCGGGGAGACTATCTGGGAAAAACGGTTCAATACATTCCGCATGTCACGGATGAAATCAAAAACCGCCTCTATGAAGTCACGGAAAAATCAGACGTGGACATCATCATCACGGAAATCGGCGGCACGGTCGGGGACATGGAAGGCCACATTTTCCTGGAAGCCCTGCGCCAATTCGCCCTGGAAGTGGGCCGTGACAACGTCTGCTTCATTCACGTCACCCTGCTCCCCTATATCAAGGCCGCCGGGGAAATGAAAACGAAGCCCACCCAGCAATCCGTCGCCAAGCTCCGGGAAATCGGCATCCAGCCGGACGTGATCATCTGCCGGACGGAATACGACATGAGTGAAGACGAACGCCGCAAAATCGCCATGTTCTGCAACGTGGAAGCCAAAAACGTCATTGCCTTCCGCGACGTCAAAAACACCATCTACGAATGCCCCCTGGATCTCAGCCAGGATAAAATAGACCGCATTGTCACCAGGCGCCTGGGACTGGACGTTCCGGCGCCCAATCTGGCGGACTGGCAGCGTTACGTCGGCAGGGTCATCAGCCCCAGCCACTCCATCAGGATTGCCGTAGTAGGTAAATACATCGCTCTCCAGGACGCCTACAAATCCATCTATGAATCCTTCACTCACGCCGGTGCGGAAAATGACGCCCGCGTGGAAATTCTCCGGATAGACGCGGAAGAAATTGAGGAAAAGGGCGCGGAGGCCATGATTGGCTCCGTGGACGGCATTCTGGTGCCGGGCGGCTTTGGAGACCGCGGCATTGAAGGGAAAATCCAGACGGTGGAATACGCGCGCACCAAAGGAATCCCGTTCCTGGGCATTTGCCTGGGCATGCAGGTGGCCGTCATTGAGTACGCACGCCACATCTGCGGTATGGATGACGCCAACTCCACGGAATTCGACCAGAAAACCACCCACCCAGTCATCAGCCTCCAGGAAGAGCAAAAAGGCATCAAGGCCATGGGAGCCACCATGCGCCTGGGCGCCTACAAGGCCCTGATCCGGCCCGGAACGCTGGCGAACAAGCTTTACGGCAAGGACAGCGTTACGGAACGCCACCGCCACCGGTACGAATTCAACCCGGCCTACCGCGACGAACTGGAAAACGCGGGGCTGGTTATCAGCGCCGTCAATGACGAACACGGACTGGTGGAAGTCGTGGAACTTCCCGATCATCCCTTTTTCATCGCCTGCCAGTACCATCCGGAATTCCAGTCCGCTCCCAACCGGGCCCACCCGCTCTTTTCCGGCCTGGTTTCAGCCGCGCTGGAGCACAAGAGCCACTCCTGACCCTTTCATTAAACCCGGGGCCTTTTCCGGAATTTCCATTCCGGAAAAGGCCTTCTCTTTCCAGGCATGCTCGCGGACCTTTTCGTCATCGTCATTTACTTTCTTGCTATCTTCTGCATTGGCATTTATGCGGGACGAAAGCAAAACTCCCTGACAGACTATGCCCTGGGCAACCGCTCCCTGCCCTGGTGGGCTATTCTGGCCTCTATCCTGGCGGCGGAAATCAGCGCGGCCACCTTCCTGGGGGCTCCCGGAGAAGGGTACCATACCCGCAACTTCACATACGCCCAGCTCTGCATCGGCACCATCCTGGGCCGCATCATCGTCGGCAGGCTCTTTCTCAAGCCCTATTATGACTACAAGGTTGTTTCCATCTATGAATACCTGGAAAAAAGATTCGGGCTCCTGACGCGGCGGACAGCCTCCATGGTCTTCCTGATCAGCCGGGTGCTCGCCAGCGGAACCAGGCTCTATTTCGCGGGCATTCTGCTGGTCATTGCCTACCAGTTCCTGACAGGCGTCACGGCAGACGCCGACCAGATTGTCCTGCTCTACATTGCCGCCTTGGTTGCCATCTCCGTCGCCACGACAATTTATACCGCGATCGGAGGATTGAAAGCCGTCGTCTGGACGGACGTCCTCCAAGCCGTCGTTCTGGGAGTCTCCATGCTTTCCGCCCTGTGGGTACTGTTCTCCCATATCCCCGGAGGGTGGAGCTCCATCTCTGCCGCCATGAATGGCGGAGACGATTGGAAATTCTTCTCCTGGGGAACCGGAGAAGGCCTGGACTTCCTCCAACAAGGCGCCCGCGTGCTGGGCCAGGAATACACGGTGTGGGCAGCCTTCCTGGGAGCAACCTTCATCACCATGGCTACGCATGGCACGGACCAGGACATGGTGCAGCGCATGCTGGCGGCAAAAAACAGCAAGGCGGGAACGCGTGCAGTCATCGTATCCGGCTTGCTGGACTTCCCCATCGTTATCATTTTCCTCTTCACGGGCATTCTTCTCTATGTCTTCTACCAATACAACCCGGCAAACCTCCCCGCCGACACGCCGCAGCTGCATGTGTTTCCCTACTTCATCATCCATGAGCTTCCCAACGGCATCCGCGGGCTGCTGATCGCCGGACTTCTGGCGACAGCCATGGGCTCCCTCTCCACGGCTCTAAACTCCCTGGCGACTACCGCCACCAAGGACTGGTACCAGGGGATATTCAAACCGGAAGCCACGGAACGGCAGCTGCTCCGGTGCGTGCGCTGGGGAACGGCCGGTTTCTCCCTGCTGCTCATCCTCGTGGGTTCCATCACAGCGTGGTATGTGGTGCATCACCCGGAAGTCCGCATCATCCAAATAGCCTTGGGCATTTTCGGCTACACCTATGGCTCCCTGCTTGGCATTTTCCTGTTGGGAATGCTGACCCGCACCAGAGGCAGCGACTCAGGAAACATCATTGCCATGGCGGCAGGATTCTTTGTCATCGCTTTACTGACGGAACTCATCCCTCTGCCCTCCGGCTGGCAACAATATGTTCCGGAAATAGCATTTCCGTGGCGCGTTACCATCGGAACTCTGGTTACTTTTACCGTCGGCTTCTGTTTCAGAAAGCGCCGCCTTCCCATGCGCTGAACGGTGAACGCCGTTCCCCCCCCGGCCACATTCATGTTCCGCATTCCCCTTCAAACCTCCCGTCAATGGGAGTAAAGGTGCAAGCGAAAAATAGGGGATTAAGGGATAAAAATCCCTGAGGGAGGGCGCTCCCTGTCCAACGGGTACGCCGGAACTCCTTCTACCGGACACAAAAGCGCCGCTTTCCCGGGAAAGGAAAAGCGGCGTGAAACGGAATGGAAACGCGCTCCCTTTGCTACACTTCTTCCGGGGACAGCCAGCGGAAGGAGACGATATTGAACTTTCTGCCAAACGCCTTGTTCACGGCGCTCAGCTCCGTATCCTCCAGCGCGCCGCTCTTCATGTTGACCTTCCGGGCAGGAGTTTCCGGGCTGTTCACCGGATCCACGTAGTTGA
>NZ_LBCB01000026.1:0-3705 GCF_000980515.1 Akkermansia sp. UNK.MGS-1
GATCCGTGCTGTGAGCCTGATGAGGCGTGTTGTTGTGATGATGCCGACCGGCGCGAGGTTATTAGCGCGCCGGGTATGGGACGTGTTGGACGGCGACAGGCACGGCAGGGCAAGAAGTACCACGGGGAACGGCTGAAGCTGCTGGTGGAGGTGTGCGAGAAGTGGTGTTTGTTCCGTCAGCCGTGGAATACGCTGTTTATCCGTGATGCGCATGCTCTGATTGATTTGGGCTTGCTGGAGTATGTGAAGTCTGATAACGGATATATTCAGGTTCAGCCTACGGAGACGGGCATTGACCGGTACAAGACGATTGTGGCCGGGGTGTTCGGGGTGGAGGTTGAGGTTGCCTGAAGTGGCGGGCGGTTGAAGCGTTAATGCGTATGTGATGGTTTGAACGGAGGAGGATGCGGCCATGTGGAGGGCCGCCCGTTCAGGCCGTTGCCACAACGGCGATGAAGATGTATCGTTTGGTGGCGGCGACGGTGAGAGCGGTGTGTTTTGGGGAGCTGGAGATGACGCCGCTGGATTTTCTGGTTCTGATGGCGGTGGGGGAGCTGGGAGAGGTTGAGTGCAGAGGGGTAGTGGCGTGGTGCCGGGCGCGGAATAGCCAGTCTGTTTCCAATGCGCTGGCAAGGTTGCGGAGGATGGGGCTGCTGGAGGTCAAGGGGCAGAGGCCCTGCGTGACGTATGCGGCGAGCGCGGAGGGGAGGAGGGTGATAGAGGGCAGGTTTGCAAGATTAAGGTTAAGGATGCAAGATGAAGAAGTTAAGCGATAAGGAAGATGAGTTTTGCAAGATGGTTGTGTGGGAGAGTTTTACTCCCCGCGCGGCTTATGCGGTTGTGTGGAATCCCGGTGATGATGCGAGCGCGAGCGCAGGAGCGAGCCGCAAGATGAGGGAGCCGCACATTCAGGAGGAGCTGAAGAGGTTGAGAGCAGAGCTTGATGATGGGTATGCCCTGAGCGCAAAGGAGAAGAGGAGGTTTTTGGCGAAGCTGGTGCGCGGGGAGGTGGGCGTGGATTTGGGGCTGTTTGATTCCGTCCCTACTGTGCAGGAGGTGATGACTGCGATTAAGATTGATAATGAGATGGCCGGGCATAATGCGCCGTCTGAGGTGCATGTTGGGGGCCCTACGTTGGCGGAGGCTATTTTCGGGTTGTTGGGTGATCAGAGTTTGAAGGTGGGCGGCAATAGTGAGACGGTGACAGATGGCGAGTAGAGGTTTTTTCCCTCCCATTAATGGTATGGATGATGCCGTGTTGGGCAGGTTTGCGGAGGTGCTTGGAGACAGGGAGTGGCGGCTTAATCATTTGTATTGGGTGGAGAGCAAGATGGTGAAGGGTGGGGATAAGGTGGTGCGGTTCCGCATGAACAGGGTACAGCGCAAGTTGCACCGGGGGCTGCATCACCGCAATGCTATTTTGAAGAGCCGCCAGATGGGGATCAGCACTTATCTTGCGATGCTGGCGTTGGATTGCATGTTGTTTGTTGATGGGTTCCATGCCGGGATTGTGGATAAGTCTTTGCCGGATGCCGAGAATAAGCTGGGCAAGATCAGGTTTGCATGGGACAGGCTGGATTATGTGCCTGCACATGCGACTGATGAGGATTTGTGGCTGGCGAGGCTGGGCCGGATGATTAAGGAGAGGACTGGCAAGCTGGTGAAGAGCAAAGGGCTGGTGCCGGTGTATGCTAATGACCGTGAGCTGAGGTTTGCCAATGGGAGCGATATTTATTCCGGGGCCAGTTTGCGCGGCGGCACATTGGATTTGCTTTGGCTGACGGAGTTTGGGAGTACGGCGTGCCATTTTCCAGCCAAGGCTGCGGAAATATTGTCCGGGGCGTTTAATACGGTGCCGAGCGACGGGTTTTTGTTTAACGAGTCAACGCATGAAGGGGGCAGAACCGGGCTGAATTATGAGATTATGAAGGGGGCGCTGGATTTGACGGGGAAGAGGCTTTCTAATGTGCAGTGGAAGTTTTTCTTTTTCCCGTGGTTTGAGGATGCCGGTTATACGCTGGCCGGAGAGGGGTATGATGTGCTGGATGAGGACAGGGCGTATTTTGACGAGTTGAGGGAGAAGGGTATCAGCCTGAGTCAGGAGCAGATGGTGTGGTACAGCCACATGAAGCAGACGCAGGGAGAGTTGATGAAGCAGGAGTACCCGAGTACGCCGGAGGAGGCGTTGTGGCCGCATGTGTCGGGGGCGATTTATGGTGCCGTGATGCACAGGTTGCGGGCGCAGGGGTGCGTGGGGGCGGCGTTTGCCGTGGAGCCGGGGTTTCCGTTAGTTTCCGCATGGGATTTAGGGTTGAACGATAGTACGGCTATTTGGGCGGCGCAGGTGGTAGGGTATGAGGTGCGGCTGCTGAAGTTTTACCAGTCCAGCGGGTTGGGGATGACGGAGTATGCCGAGGTGATTCGTTTGTGGGAGCGCGAGTTGGGGATGAGTTTTGATGAGCATTTGTTTCCGCATGACGGTAACCGGAGGAATTGGGGCGGTGATCCTATGTCTCTTTTTCGGAATACCGGGATTGGAGGGCGGCTGGTGAGGGTGCCGAGGATTCCGCGCGTGTGGATGGGGATTGATGCCGTGAGGACGATGTTGAAGAATGCGGTGTTTCATGAGGATTGTCTGAAGGAGTGCCGGGGTGAGGGTGATGTGAAGTTGTTGAGCGGGGTGGATTGCATTGCCGCTTACCGCAAGAAGACGGTGCTGGAGGATGGGGTGAGCCATGATGTGCCGGAGCATAACGAGGCGTCTCATGGGGCTGATGCGTTGAGGACGCTGGGCGAGGCGTTGAAGAAGGGGCTGGTGTCACGGGCGAGCGGTTTTGTTAGCCGTGAGGAGTCTGGCGGATGGCTGGATGAGGATGATGATTGGGGCGGAGGGAACAGGAGCGGAGGATTGGCGAGGATGGATTGATTTTTTTGTGTGTTTGTTGTTGATGGTTTGCGTGTTGTGTGGGTATCTAATTGAATGATTAGATGCGTTTTTGTTTTTCCGTGGTATGAGTGGGGTATGGGTTTCAAGAAGAATATGAAGGGTGAAGCTCCTCCCGTTCAGGCTCCGAAGGTGGAGACGGTGAGTGCCGGGGAGAGCGAACATGCGGCGAAGCGCAGTTTACTGGAGGAGCAACGCAGACGGCGAGGCAGGGCATCAACCCTGCTTGCGAGTGAGGTAGAGAGGCAGCATGGAGGCGCGGCTAGTGGTAAACGGGAGACGTTGGGATGAGCCGTCAGGATGAGGCGGATGAGCTGGTGCGCCTGTATAACGGGTTGAGGAAGCAACGGGATGAGCTTGCAAAGACGTGGCAGTTTGCCCGCTGGTATTTGCTGCCGAACAGGGTGGATGATTTAAGGTTTCGTCCGTCCGATTTTGTGGGCAGGGTGCGGAATGGGGCGGCCAGGATGGCCTGTGCCCGGCTGGCCGGAGCGCATATGAGCCATATTGTGACGAGCCATGAGCCGTGGTTCAAGTGGATCGCGAGGCCCGGAGATGTAGCGGAGGAGGATGTGGAGGAGGCTAACGCATGGTATGGCAAGTGTTCCGATATTGCTTTGATGGAGCTGACGCGGAGCAATTTTTATTCCGAGATTTACGAGTGTTTTCTTGATCGTGTCGGCATGGGGACGGGGAGTTTGTATTGCGGGCCGGGCAGGAGCGTGAGGTTGTTGTTTAAGGCGATTTCCCCGGAACAGGTT
>NZ_LBCB01000027.1:0-376 GCF_000980515.1 Akkermansia sp. UNK.MGS-1
GAACATTTCCGGCGCTCCGGCGCAAGTGGCGTGTTCGCACTCCGACCCGTCAAAGTTGAACGTCATCGCATCGACTCCGAGCTTCTGAGGGATGAGAGCCTGGTATCCGTCGCAGATGACCTTCGGGCCGACTGCCTTGTTTAGAGGAATATAATTATTCATGTTCCTGATAGTTTCTTGTTTCTGAACTAAACGCTTAGTTCACCGGAAATCATGAAGAGTTCCTGGGCCAGCAACAACACGCCTCAGACGTGATGAAAAAGAAATCCCCGGTTATCTCCAATAAAAATGACGGATGCCACTCAGCACCAGCCATATATATGTTAGTAGTTTGGAACGTATCGCTACACGAACATGTGAATTAGTATACGATGAT
>NZ_LBCB01000028.1:0-4741 GCF_000980515.1 Akkermansia sp. UNK.MGS-1
TCTATTAACCATGACCAAAGCAAAGCAACTCATCCTTCCTATTTCCTACCCGGACAGCGGACGCTGGTATGCTCCCGTCCGGAAAATCAAAATCGACGAACGGACGTACGCCCTAAGGATGGGGGAACCTGTCCAGCTGGGTACCGTCAAAGAGATTGAAAAAGAATTCCGGGTGGGCCGCCGCGTGCTGGCCCGCCTGGCGGACATTGGCGTCATTGAGCGGGTGCGCCCGTCTCCTTTTCAATCTATGTACTACTTTGCGGACATTGCCGCATTCCTTGAGCGGACGCGGACGGCCCCGGCGTTCTGGTCCTCCGTCCGCCGGGAGGCTTATCTGAACGGACCTTCTCCGCAAGATGCCTCCCTCCGGTTGTAATCTAACATTTTTTATCCTGGCCGCGGCGTGAAAGCCGCGGCCTGTTTTGTGCCATCATGCGAGCATGTTTTCACGTTCCCCTTTCCTGTGCGGCGACTCCCTTTCCCTGATGGAGTGCATGGACAACGATTGTTATCACGCCGTCGTTACGGACCCGCCGTACGCTTCCGGCGGCCTGACGACGGCGGAACGCAAGGCTTCCCCCGCCCGGAAATACCTGTCTTCCTCAAGGTATCTTTCTTTTGATAACGACACCAGGGACCAGAGCACCCATTTTTTGTGGTCCGTCATGTGGATGCAGGAGGCAATAAGGATCACCCGGCACGGCGGCTGGCTGATGGTCTTTTCCGACTGGAGGCAGCTTCCTTTGACCTCGGACGCCTTGCAGGTGGCCGGGTGGACATGGCGCGCCGTCGTCACCTGGGACAAGACGGAGGCTTGCCGCCCACACCAGGGCATGTTCCGCAACCAATCGGAGTTTATCCTCATTGCCACGCGCGGCAGCATCGGCAAGGAGCAGGACCGCCCGCGCGTGTTTCCGGCTGGCGTTTTCCGGCATTATCTCAAGCCTTCCGACAAGATGCACCTCACAGGCAAGCCTGTTCCGCTCATGCGCCACCTGATGACGGTTCTTCCTCCCGGTTCCCGCGTCCTCGACCCTTTCATGGGGAGCGGGACGACTCTTGTTGCCGCCCGCGACCTGGGACACGTCGCTCACGGCATCGACCTTTCCCCGGATAATGTTCGCATTGCCGCGGACCTCCTGGGCGTTCCTGTTCCCTGACCGCGGCCAGCCCGCGGAGAGTTCGCCGGGCTTCCGCGAGACACGCGCGGACCGCTGGCGGGAGTGTCTCACATGGGACAAATGACCCTTACGATTTTTCAAAATTGACCCTTACGGGCATTTATGGGCGTAACTTCTGCCTCGCCCCTTCCATTTTCCCCTGAAACGTACGTATTTTCAACCGTTTTCAAGCTTCTTCAAGCGAATTCAACCCTTTTCAAGCATTTATGGTTGGTCACACCGGAGAGGAAAACTTCTGGTATTCATCATACGCATCTTCACGCAAACAGGTAATAAACCAGCATCAGCGTCAGATTGACGCCGGCAGCCAGCAACACCCCGCCCGGCCTCAAATACCGCGCCTTTCCAAGAAAAACCGCCAGCACCGCAAAGACGGCGTACAGGGAGATCCACATCAGGAAAAATGCTGTCAGGCTCTGCTCATTCCCCAGGCCGGCCTGGGCCATGTTCCCGCCAGGGAAAAGAAACGGCAACACCGGAAGCACGGCGTAAATGACATATACCCAATCCCTAGCTATCACCCTGAAAGAGACCGCCAGCGGCTTCCTGCCAAACAGAATATTACGGGAGCAGGCATTCCGCGTCTTTTCCTCCCTCAGAGCGCAGGGCAAATAGAAGGGAAGAAGCATCAGCGCCAGGACGGGCCCGGCATACAAAATGGCGGTCATTCCCGCTACGAAAGCAAAGAAAGCGGCAAAGAGGACAGGCACGCCCGCCATGAGCAGGAAAAGAAAGGATGTGCTACGCTCCGCCTTCTCCCCCATTTTCAGGAAAGACCATGAAAGATAAGCCATAGGGTAAAAATATGGTTTTTTTGAAGTCTGCCAGAAATCGAGGCCATGCGCAAGGGAAAGCCGCCCAAAAACATCCGGAGCAGCATAGCCCCATCCC
This sequence comes from Akkermansia sp. UNK.MGS-1, assembly GCF_000980515.1. NCBI lineage: Bacteria > Pseudomonadati > Verrucomicrobiota > Verrucomicrobiia > Verrucomicrobiales > Akkermansiaceae > Akkermansia > Akkermansia sp. UNK.MGS-1. The sequence goes on from NZ_LBCB01000028.1 coordinate 2,073, forward strand.
TACGTACGAGACAAAATGAGAACCAGACAGACTCTGATTGGGATTGCCCCGCACCCGCGCCCACGTTATCCTGCCTCCATGGTCTACCGAATTTGCAAATCCATCGAACTGGAAAGCGGGCATCTTCTGTCCAAACATCCCGGTAATTGCAAATTCCCGCATGGCCATACGCGCTCCGTGGAAATGGTGTTCCGAGCGGAAACGCTGGATGCCAATGACATGGTGTTGGATTTCAAGGCTATCAAGCAGATGATGGGGGATTTCCTCCAGCAGTTTGACCACTCCCTGTGCGTGAATACGGAGGACCCCAACTTCGCCGCCTTCGTGGCCGCATACGGGGAGCGCATCATTCCCTTCGACCGGGAAGACCCCACCAGCGAGGTGATGGCTCGCGTCATTTTCAATGTTGCCCGGCACGCGCTGGAAAAAGCCAGGGAGAACCCCGGCGAATATCCTGTGCGGGCCTGTGTTGAGCTGGAACGCGTGCGCGTGTGGGAAACCAGCAGTTCCTGGGCGGAATACGGGGAATAACTGAAACAGCGCGTTTCCCGCCGGGCGGAACGCTCCGCAAAGATTCCCGGCCCCGTGGAAAGCACGGCCGCAACGCCCCCCCCCCGCAGGTTCATCCCTTAAAAGGGATTCAGGGAAATCATGCGTTTCTGCGTCCAGTGCCCGTAGGCGGAAGAATATACATCCGTAATTTCCCGGGCCCATTCGTCAATAGTGCGCTGATGGTGGGCGTATTTTTTAAAATCCTTGGTGTCCACGCCCAGCAGGGAGCTGTGGTCTTCCTCATAATCCGCAAATTCGGAAACGATGCGGCCGGACTCATCCCTCAGGCGGCCCGCCATGGCAATGTGCCCTTTCTTGATGAACCGTTTGACCAGCCCTCCCCCCTTGATGCCGCTCAGCGCCGTGACAAAGATGCCGGCCCTGGCATTCGTGGGAGTGATGGAAATGATGGCGAGTTCCAGCGTATAGGCCCCCCTGGTTCCCGGAGGCACCATTTCAAAATGCGGATTTTCGGCAACCTCCTTTTCCATTCTGGTTGCAACGCTCTTCCGGAAGTACTCCGCCAGGCCGCGCAGGGCATCAAACCCCTCCGCGGTATCCGGCCTTACATCCATGTGCTCCGTATCCACCGGAACAACGGCCATCATGACTTTTTTGCCATCCACGCCGTTCACCCTGTCATTCCAGATTTTTTTATCATCGGCATTCCAGTACGCGTCAAAGGGAATATGGGAATCCTTATTTTTTACCTGATGAGCGATAAATCCTGTTTGGGGAACATGTTTGAAATTATTGGAACAAGACACTACCGCCATGCAGCCGAGCAGCACGAGAGCCATCAGGGAAGCTGAGAATAAAAAACGGTGTTTCTTCATATCAAATAATTCCATATCAATTAATTGGCAGAACCGTTTCTATCATGGCCCGGCATCCTCTGTCAATAAAACCTGCGGGTGAACATCCGGGGCGGCGGTCCTCCCGCCGTGCGGAAGGGGCCAAAGCGGGAATGCCTAGTCTTCTTCCCCCATGGGGCGGTATTTCACGGCCAGTTTTTCCAGGATATTCAGAGCCCTGGAGGCGCGGCTGCGGAAGGATTTGTAATCCCGGGGGTCGCAGTCGCTCCAGGCGCGTTCGGACAGGGCCAGGGCGCGCGGCCACGCCATATATTCCACCAGCCCCATATTGTACAGGTATTCCGTCCAGATGTTCGCCTGGAGGCCGCGCACCCTGGCGGCTTCCTCCGGGGAAAGTTCCGGCAATTCATAGCCGTACACCTGCTTGAGCGGAATAAGGCCCCCTACGGCTTTCGGCTCCGTGGACGCGGCGGACTGGTAATAGTCAAAATAGAAGTGGGAACACGGCGCCAGAATGACGGGATGCCCTTTCCTGGCCGCCGCCGCGGCAAAGCCGTTGCCGCGCCACGCCATGACGAGGATGCGTTTGTCCGCCTCCAGTTCCCCGGCTTCATCCCAGACAATGGCTTCATAGCCGCCCTTCCTCACGTAGTCCGCAATCCGCTGCAGGAAATCCCGGCTCAGGGCTTTAAGATCCTTCTCCCTCAGGCTTTTTAAGCGGTTCTGGCAATACCGGCATTTTTTCCATGCCTCGGCAGACACCTCGTCATGGCCCAAATGAATGGGGGAGCCGGGCGGAAAGACGGCCTTAAGTTCATCCACCACGTCTTTCACGAAGCGGAGCGTTTCCGGACGCCCCATGCAGACGGAGTCCCGCCCTTGTTTCCCCTCCACGGGAAAGTCCACGCCGTCGCAAATCAAATCCCCGTAGGCATGCATGGCCGCATAGGAATGGCCGGGAAGGTCTATTTCCGGAACAACGGTGACCTGGCGGCTGCGCGCATAGGCAATGATCTCCCTCATCTGCTCCTGGGTGTAAAAACCGCCGTAGGTAGCTTCCGGGTCATGCTCCCGGATGGCGAGTTTCACTTCCCGCCAGTTCCACTCTCCGTCAGCGAGCGGAACGCGCCAGGCGCTCATGGAGGTAAGCAGCGGATATTTTTTAATTTCCAGGCGCCAGCCGGGGCCGTCCGTCAGGTGCAGATGGAGGCGGTTAAGCTTGAACAGGGACATGGCGTCAACCATGCGCTTGACTTCCGCCACGGTGAAAAAGTGGCGGGAAACATCCAGCATCATGCCCCG
>NZ_LBCB01000029.1:0-367 GCF_000980515.1 Akkermansia sp. UNK.MGS-1
TCGGTAATGACGAACTCCGGGTAATCACGGGAAGTGAACACCCTGCGCCCGCCCTGCGGATTGACGGCCTCAACGGTCAGTTCCACGGCAAAAACGTATTCGCTACGATCATTCGCTACATCATACGTCATAGTAATACCTAACCGCGCCCACACCTGCACCGCCTGCCACGGTTCCGCCAGTTCAACCAGAGCGGACACTACCGCCTGCATGGCCAGGGCCTGATCCGCTGGAATTTCGTCCTGCGTATAGCGGTCTATGCGGGTGTACCCTTCCGCGTCCTGATAGACAGCTGTCAGAGTGAATTCCTGCCATGTTCCAGGCTTCGGAAACTGAATTTGTATTTCTGCGTCGTTCATCATTAGAG
>NZ_LBCB01000030.1:0-395 GCF_000980515.1 Akkermansia sp. UNK.MGS-1
CCCCAGTACAGGGAGCCCATCCGGGTGTCCTGCGTGTTGCGCCCCTGGAAATCCCGGCTTCTGGCATGGCCGCAGAGCTGCCCGAAGGCGATCCCCCAGATGCCCTCGTCCTCCCCTCCCATGCCGCTGTCCGCCCCCACGGAGTAGCCGCCTCCGTTGTAGTCGTAGCCGTCCACGCCTCCCCGGCTGCGCTGCCGGGCGAAGTCGCCCAGCCCCATGCCCCACAGGTTGCGGGCATGCCTGTCGGTCAGGCGCGGCACGCTCAGACGGGAGAGGACATTGCCGCCCAGGGCCGCCGCGTTGGACGCCGAGCTCCAGAGGGAGTTGACGGCCAGTTCCCCGGCCAGTTCCGGGTCAACGCGGCTGATGGGGGTTCCGTCCGCCTTCCAGACCAG
>NZ_LBCB01000031.1:0-21594 GCF_000980515.1 Akkermansia sp. UNK.MGS-1
TACAACGCGGCCAACCGCGCGGTGAGCTTCACCAGCCGGAATGGAAACACGATTATTGAGTGCGGCTACGATTACCAGGGACGGCGCTACATGAAGAAAGTCACCCAAAACGGCACGGTCGCCAGCCACGAACGGTACCTGTACCGCGGCTACCTGCAACTAGCGGCGTTGGACATGCTGGACAACCGGAACGTGCTTCGGACACTGTTGTGGGATCCTCTGGAACCGGTGGCCACCCGCCCCCTGGCCCTCGTGCAGGGCGCTTCCCTGTACTGCTATGGAACGGACTTCAACAAAAACGTGACGGAGGTCTTCGACGCACAGGGAACGATCGCGGCAACTTACGATTACTCCCCCTATGGGGCCGTGACCGGTACGGGCAGCCTCGTCCAGCCCGTCCAGTGGTCCGGCGAGATGCACGACGAAGAACTCGCCCTGGTCTATTACAATTACCGCTATTACAATCCCGCAGACGGAAGGTGGATCAACCGCGATCCCATCGCTGAACAGGCAGGATGGAATTTATATAGTTTTAATAAAAATATAATATATACAACAGATTATTTGGGATTATTATCATTGGGGCGATTTATAACTAAAAGATTGATAGGAAAAATAAAAAAATCTCTTATAACTGATCTTAATGGACCCTATATTCCAGGATATTGGGAAGAAGATGCAGAGAATTCTGGAATAATAGCAATTTGTTTGAAGTGTAAAGGAACGAATAAACCTTTTAAAATTAATTTAGGTAACAACCCTAATCGTATTGGCAATACAACTACTTTATGTAATGGATGGGAAAAAATTGCAACATTTGATGGTTATGATTTATCTTGCAAGTGGAAGGAAGTCGGAGGAAGGAATTCCGATGAAGCACCCCGATATACAGGGAGAGTTCAAAGTAAAACCTATGAGTGTGTAAAATTGTCAGGAACAGGTAGTCTGTGTGGTACTAATTTCCCAGAAGATTGGAGAGCATAGCAATGAAAATCAAAAGAAAGAAATTCTATATTGTCGCAGGAATCGCAGTCTTATGTGCTGCTTTAATATATTGGTTATTGACCATATTTTTACGAGTATACGTAATGAAGTCGCCAGTTATGGAACCATTAGTTCCAACGGGATCAATCGTTATCATGAAACGCATTCACAATATAGATGAATTAAAACGGGGAGATATAGTTCATTGGAATTTTCCTTCTTACACATCCATTCCTAGCAATACAAGTACATTAGGAATAGTAGTTGGTTTTCCCAATGAACATCTAGAGTTAAAACATGGTGATATATGGATTAATGATCAAATAGCTCATATTAGACCTTTCCAATATGTTTATACGAAATCAGAACCAAATGTGTTGGAAGGATATAAAATGAAGCAGAAATATATGAATATGATTATTCCGAAAAAAACATTCTACATCCTCTGTTTAGACAGAAATGCCATGGACAGCAGGGTAGTAGGCCCTATTCCATGGACTAATATAAAGAGTAAAGTAATTGAGCATATAAATCCTTAAATAATTATAAATCATCTATTCTATTTTTCATTTTAGGAATTATCATTTTATTCATTATATCGTCATTATTATTTTAATTAATAAACAAATTTGTGGAATCCTCTGAAACCAGTGGCAACAAGGTCATTGGTTTTGGTTCAAGATAATGCTATCTACTTTTACAGCCATGACTTCATCAAGAATGTGACGGAAGTCTTCGACGCACAGGGAACGATCGCGGCGGCTTACGATTACTCCCCCTATGGAACAGCCACCCGCACCGGAAGACTCGTCCAGCCCGTCCAGTGGTCCGGCGAGATGCACGACGAAGAACTCGCCCTGGCCTATTACAATTACCGCTTTTACAACCCCAAAGACGGCAGGTGGATCAATCGCGATCCCATTGCTGAACAGGGAGGATGGAATCTTTATGCGTTCGTTAGAAATAATGCAATAGATAAGAGGGATAGGAATGGCTTGGGATTTGACTTGCCTATTCCCCATCCAGAATTTCCTACTTCAACAAGTAATAGCGGTATTGTATGGCCCAATGGTGAATACACTCCACCCGGAATACCTCCTTCTGCACCGCTCACCCCAGATGATTTAGCATCAGAATTTTGCAGATATTCCATACCTGCACCAAAATGCACATGTCAAAATTCATCAAAAGTCCTTGATCCTTATCCAGACAAGGCAAGATCCATATGTATTGATTTTTTAAAGAAATACCAGTTTTCAATAGCAGTCATTTCGACAGCTCTTTGCCTGGTAAATGCTGAAGAACAGTGTCAAGAAATCTCGTGTTGTTCAGAAAGAAACAACTGTAGGTTGAAAGCCCATGTGACTTGTTATGCTAGTCGAGCCTTTATCCCTTTTTTAGGATTTCCGGAAGGAGGCGCTGATATTGGTTGGAATATGTTACTTAATGATTCTCAATGCGATTAATATACAACATAATCCATATCATGTTAATTTGCGGGTTGGCTCCTTGGCTTATTGGAATTGGATATTCCATATGTGTATCTAATTTTCACCATGCTCTCATGTCTGGATTTTCGATGATTATATTTTCATTTCCGGTAACATTTATATTGACTATAACCAGCTGGATAATTTGGCGTGTTTTTTGTGATAAAATAAGTAAATTCTTATCTTGTTTTTCAGGGATGATTATCGGACTTATAATAGGAGCCATGTTAAGCTATATCTTATGCGATGAACATTATTATTTTTTGATATTGTCAGGAATGGTAGGGTTAATGATAGGACATATTGAATTTTATTTATTTAATTATATAATGGATGAATAGTGAAAATATATTAATATAATTATTTAAATTAAGTTTGTTGTGCGAATAAACAAAATATTCTCTTCATTATTTAAAAATAAAAAGAAGAGTTCTTGTTGCTGAAGGATGTAGTTATTAATTACGGCAGAAACGAAATTACTGTAACCGCCCAGTGAACTTCACCAGCAAAGATGGAAACACAGCAATAGAATGCAGCTACGACTACATGGGCAGAAGGCACATGAAAAAAGTGCCCCAAAACGGCACGGTCGCCAGCCACGAACGCTACCTGTACCGGGGCTATTTGCAGATAGCCGCCTTGAACATGCTGGACAACCGTAACGTGCTCCGGACACTGTTGTGGGATCCTCTGGAACCGGTGGCCACCCGCCCCCTGGCCCTCGTGCAGGACGCTTCCCTTTACTGCTACGGCGTGGACTTCAACAAGAATGTGTCGGAGGTCTTCGACGCACAGGGAACGATCGCGGCAGCTTACGATTACTCCCCCTATGGACAGGCGGCTTCCACGGGCAGCCTCGTACAACCCGTCCACCTGTGGGATATCAAAAGCAGCAATGTCGCAGAACTCATGCACACAACGGCTGGAATCCTCATTATCATATTTTTACAGTTAATCAGTCTCCTAGAGTAGCTGGTTGCCGGTGTTTCGATAAACGTACTACAACTACAATTTCGAACAATCCCTATTATCCTGAATATACAGGTGACCTACCAAGGAGGAATTGAAACCATCAAGTAACAAAAATTATGGCAAATTATTTTTCAGGAGAAGAAATCAAAGTTGGAGATCTCATTACTACAGATAACGGACATGACAAAAATAAAGTAATGAAATTAATAGATAACACATATTTAATGCAATCTTATGGTTTAGATTGTTTTGGCGCATTATTATCTAGCAGCAGCGCTAAAGGAATGATCTTTGTATCGTTTAAAGAACTTTCATCTCCAGATACAAAATTTATAAGAAGGAAAACAATTTAAATAAAATTATGAAAACATGAATAATCATTTTAACAGATCTTTCTTTTCTATCAGGAAGCAATTTGTCATTTGCAGAAAAGGAGCAAAAGAACACACGTCAAGAATTTTCTTTTGGAGATGATCATTGTGTGACTAGATTTAATTTTTTTGAAAACTATTCAACTGATTAATACGGAAAAATATACACATTCAGTATTCAATTTCTCAAGACTGGATATGGTTAAATGGAATATTTGATAGCAGAAAGTATAATAACCGAAAATATAAATTATCCTTCTTTCCCGCATGAGTATGAACTCATCATAAATAATTGGGAAAATGTAAAAAATAGTGTGAGGAAATAAAAAATAATGATTATTATAAATCTTCTGCTTTTAAAAATTGTCATGAATGACATGATTGCAATATGCAATGGATTTTTTAAGATATGGGAAAAATAGTTTTAGTCAAAAAATATAATATATTCTACGGATTTTTATTTTCTAATTGATGCAATAGCAAGTCTTTCTTATTCTGTATTAAGAGCTATGATGCCCTGGGACACGCGACCATACGCACGCAGTGGCGGGGAACGGAATCCGTCCACAGCGACAGTTTCAGTTACAAGGCAGAAACAAACTCACCGGAGTTACCCTGAACACCACCCCTACAGTACAGCTACGATAACATCGGCAACCGCAAGACAAACGCAGGAGACAGAGAAAAAATTTATAAATGCCTATTCAATTTTATACATCTTCACGAAATTGTTATGAATTAAGATTTATTGCAACAATATATCGCCATCCGGTATACGACGAAACTTTCGAAATCTAAAAAATCATATTATGTCAAAATATATAATAATTCCTATTATTTTCACATCAACAATAGTTTATGGAGATAATCAAAAATTTAATGAATATGCAATTTTTTGCGAAAAAATGATTGTCACATTGCAGAGCTGCACGGATGAAAAATCCACTTTTTCACACTCTTCCGAATTTCCTATTATTTTATATACTGTTTTAAATGAAAATCCTTTGAAAGATTTTTTTAAATCTCAAAAGGGAGCTTTATATCATATTATGCTATTGGCGGAGATAGAAAGATCATGTTAATCAAATAAAATCAAAAAATACCTTATGCAACGGCATAGAGGATCCAAGTTCTGCTGTTTCCGCCAAGGAAAAAATTATTAATTACGTAAATAATTTAAATGATAATAAATCAGATATACTCTATTTAATTTCATATTTATTGGATATATACAAAATTAATGATTTGGAATTGTTTATGAAAATCATGTCGATATCAGATTGCGAATTGCTCAAAAAAATAGATATGATAGAAAAAAAGATTGGTTCTTTACAAATTAATCATCTGGAACGGACGACAATCAAACATTTGATAAAAGAAATTCAAAACAAATATAAAATACATGAAAATATTTATAATGAATTAAGAAAAAAATTAAACAGTAACATAGATTGATTCGTATCAAGAAGAATTTGTATATGATAAAATTGCTTCTCCGAGAGAAATCATGCTTGTCTCCAGCAGCCTGAGCTATGATGGCCTGGATGCCGTCCCCTCCTACGGTTACAGCTGCGACAACATCGGTAACCGCAAGACGGCACAGGAATTGGCCTAAGAACTCTCCTACGCAGCCAACCGCACGGCGAGCTTCACCAGCCGAGACGGAGCGACCATCTTGGAATGCGGCTACGACCGCCAGGAACGAAGGTACATGAAGAAAATCACCGTCAACGGGACAGTCGCCAGCCATGGACGAAACTGTACCAGGACTATTTACAGATAGCCGCCTCTTGACTGCCGGATGCCGAACAAATAAAATGAATAAAGAGAACCCTATATTTGTTTTCCCGGTTTATCATAACAAATACCATGCTTGATTTTCTCGTTTTCCTGCTGGATATCCCGTCCCTTCTTGCTGATTTTTCTCCTCGCGCCAAGCATAAGGGAGAATCACCGTACTGGCGTTTCATGGGGCTTTTTTTACTGACTGCAGAACTGGTTATTCTATTTTTATGGGATATTACGGAAAGCCCGCCAGCTCTTGTAGCCTGTATTACTTTGGGCCTCTGGCTGATCGCGCACCTCTCCATCCGCGCCTTCAGGAACGGGAAAAACGTAAACGGCCTCTCCGTCCGTTCCGCTCCGCCATTTTCCTCACAGGCGCCACAAAGAAATGAAGCCCCTACCCCGTATCTCCCTGAAAGGGAATAGCTATATAATTTATTTATTATCAATCATTTTAAAATATATACCCGGATTTTTGTCATACAAATTTCTTCTTTTTGAACGGATGCTCCTGTCCGGGACTCTAACCTGCATCAGCAACAAACCGGGCGGCGGGAGGTAGAGAGACCGCCGCCCATTATGGGGAGTTCTGAGTTTCATAGGTAATATAGTTGGATAAAAAACCCGCACGGGGGAAACCCTGTGCGGGTTTATTCATCCCCCCTCCCGGAATGCCGGAAAACAGGGCCGGAACAGGCCGCAGAAAATCATGGCTGAACCAAATTAAGGCTTGAGAGTTGAAGGCATCTCGCTAATCTGGCTTCAGCAAGAATCATCTGTTATCATGGTCACCACGAACGAACCGAATATTTACGAAACGGGAGTACTGGACTCCAATGCGGAAGGCAATTTTGTCTATACCACCCTGGACGCCGCCATCAACTGGATTCGTAAAAATTCCCTTTGGCCCATGCCGATGGGTCTTTCCTGCTGCGCCATTGAGTTCATGGCCGTGGCCTGTTCCCGGTATGACCTTTCCCGCTTCGGCTCGGAAGTGACACGTTTTTCCCCCCGCCAGGCGGACGTGATGATTGTAGCCGGCACCGTCACTTATAAAATGGCCCTGGCCGTCCGCCGCATCTGGGACCAGATGCCGGAACCCAAGTGGTGCATCGCCATGGGCGCGTGCGCTTCCACCGGCGGCATGTTCCGCTCCTATTCCGTACTCCAAGGCGTGGACAAGATTCTTCCCGTGGACGTTTACATTTCCGGTTGCCCGCCCCGTCCGGAGGCTATTCTGGAAGCCCTGCTCACCCTGCGCAAGAAGCTGGATACCCAGCAGCCCGCACGCACTTTCTTCAAGAAGGAAGAACCTCGCGAAGCCAACGCTCCCGTCCCGGTCAACACGGAAATGCCCCTTGAATAAGTTTTTTCAAACGTTTCTTCCGTTCACTTTTACCATTTTTTCTCCATGCTTTCTCTAGAATCACAGATTAAAACCGCCGCAGACAACGCCCAAAACCGCTTTGGGAAAGACATCATCACGGACCGCTACGAATTCCGCGGAGATATTACGCTGACCGTCGCGCGCCAAGCCGTGGCGGATGTTGTCCGCTGGCTGCGGGATTCCGCCGGGTTTGATATGCTGGTTAACCTTTCTTCCGTGGACAATATGGGGGAAAGCCCCCGCTTTGAAGTCAACTACACGCTGACACAGTCGGAAACGGGAGCGAACCTGAGCCTCAAGACGAAGGTGGACGATGGCGAAGAAGTGCCCAGCGTCACAGAAATTTTCCAGTCCGCCAACTGGCACGAACGTGAAGCATGGGACCTGATGGGCATCAAGTTCTCAGGTCATCCTGATTTGCGCCGCATTTTGATGTGGGAAGGTTATCCTTATTTCCCTCTGCGAAAGGATTTCCCTGTTCAAGGCGTACCTACTGAACTGCCGGGCGTCGCCTTTACGGAGGCGGCTCCCACCCAGGGAGCGCCGTTCGCTACGGAACAAGGCCGCTGCCCCAGTGCCTGCCGCGAACCCCGGTCCCATAAATTCTAGCCCATTTTCCAGCCCCGCAAGGCGGGGTCCCACCCATGACCCGACTCATCCTGCCCATATGCATCATCAGCCTGCTCAGCGGCTGCCAGGACGCCAACCCGGCAGAGCGGGAATGGAAGGAGCAGTTATATAAAAACCTGGCAATCGTGGGGGCCAGGAACTGGATTGTCATCGCGGAATCCTCCTTTCCCGCCTACACGGGAACCGGCATCAGAACCATGGTTTCCGACAAGACGTCGGACGAAGTACTCCTGGATGTGCTGAATATGCTGGAAGAGGAAGCCCACGTGGTGCCCCGCATCATGATCAGCTCGGAGCTGCGCAGCGTTACGGAGGACTATGCTCCCGGCATTAAGCGCTACCGCAACAATATCAATAAAATGCTTCCTGGGCGCCAGCATTTTGAACTGATGAGCCGTACGATCAATTCCCTGATCGAAGACGCGGCCAGGCAATTCAACGTTCTGGTCATTAAAACCAAGACATCCCTGCCTTACTCCAATATTTATATTGAACTGGATTCCGGGTACTGGAATTCGGAATCGGAAACGGTACTCCGCAAGTCTCTGGAAGCCAAGGACGCCGCCAACCGCCGCGCGGCCCAGGACAGAGTGCTGGACGTGCCCCTGGTTCCGGGAGCCACGCCTGCGCCACAGGGCAACAAGGAAAATCCGCCAATGCCGGGAGCTCCCGCCTCCCCCGCAGACAACCTGCCGGAGCTCCCGCGGGAAAACCGCCAACCGGCTTCCCCCTCTGGAGACAAGGCCCCCGGCGTGCCTCCGCCTCCCATCAGGGATCCTCTGGGAAGGAAAACCGCCATTGCCAGATTTTCATGAACCATCATATGGACAAGGCTACAGAAGAACGCCTCCGCGCGGAGGCATGGGTAGGGGACGCCATTCTGGCGTTGTACGTCAGGGAATGGATTCTGGCGGAGGAAGGAGCGATCAACGGCAAGCTTTTCGTAGAATTCACCAGCAATGATTTTCTGCGCCGCACCGGCAACGCCACAGGCGTAGAAGCGGAGATAGGCCGCACGTTCAAAGCGGGCGGCCTGGAAGCAGCTTATGCATGGATTGAACACCATTTGAGGCCCCGCATGGAGGAACGCTGGCACACCCTGCGCAGAAAGGTCCTCCGGTAAACTGCCGCCGCCATGCCCGCCGCCGGAACACCCCTGCCCTGGGACCGTGGCAACGGCCCTTGCGTGATGGCCCCGCCCCATTTGAGGGGCTGGGCGGAAGAGGCCGCCGCCTTTCTTTCCCGCCGGGGCATGGATGGAATCACGGCTTTCGCTACCTCCGGCTCTTCCGGTTCGCCTCCCAAAGCCATTTTATTCACCCGCCGCGCCCTGGACATATGCGCGCGCGGGGCATTGGAACATCTGCATGCGGAAAGCGGGGACTGGTGCTGCCCGCTTCCTCTCTGGCATGTGGGGGGCGCCATGATTTATCTGCGCGCGGCCCTGGCCGGAACCGCCGTCCATACGCTCCGCGGTAAGTGGTGCCCGCAGGCCTATGCCGACCTGATGAGAAGCTCAGGAGCCAGATGGTCCTCCCTGGTTCCCACGCAGGTAGTGGATCTGGTCCGCCTCGGCCTCCGCGCGCCTTCCACCGCCGGGTGCATTATCGTAGGCGGCGGCGCGCTGGACGCGGAGACGGGACGGAAAGCACGCACCCTTGGCTGGCCCATAGTGCAGAGCTACGGCATGACGGAAGCCGGCTCCCAATTAGCCACAGCCTTTCCCGGAGATTCCTTTCATACGGACCGCCTTTCCCTTCTGCCCCATTGGGAAGTTCAGACGGACAAAGGCGGCCTCCTGCGCTTCCAGGGGGAAGGCAAATTGTCCGGCCGCCTGCTGACGCAGACGCATGGAGGATTCCTTCTGGAAAGAGTCGCTCCGCAGGAGTGGTGGGGCACCCGCGACCTGGTGCGCCTGGAAGGGCGTCTGCTGACCTTTCTGCGCCGGGCGGACAGACTTGTCAAAGTCTTGGGGGAACTGGTGGATCCGGATGCCGTCCAGGACGTTTTGCGCCGCAGCGTCCCGGAGGCTGTCGTGGAGGCAGTTCCACATCCGCGCGCCGGAATGGAACTGGTCGCCTGCGGTCCTTCCGCTTCCCCTCTGGAGCAAGCCTGCCGCGAGTGGAATGCGTCGGCCCCAGGCCCCCAGCGCATCCGCGCCGTCATGGAAACGCCCATCCCCCTCACGGTCATGGGAAAGCTGGACAGAAACCGGCTGCGCTCCCAGTTGAGCGGACATCCGGAAAAGTTGAAGGGAATTTACTAAAAGGTCATCTTCCGGGGATATTCATCAAAAGAATCCGGACCTGATGGAATGAAGAAAAACGGCGGGGTTGGAATCCCCAATCCCTTGCCCACTTCATTCATCCCGTCTCCCAGGAAGCCATTTTCCTCCGCCTTGCGGGCTTCCTCACGCGTCTCCGGAACCTCCCGGCCCCACTCCATTTTTTTTCTTTAAAAAAAGAACGTGACATGACCAATAATTAAACATTCAGACACGTGAAAAACGCTTGTAGGGCAGAGGTTTTTCCTGCTAGAAAAGAGTTGATCCATGCGAGCCCGTCTTTTGCTTATTCCCTTTATTTTTTCCGTTCCGGCTTATGGCCAGGACATTCCGTCCGCCGCTGCGGCAGCTCCTCCCGGGCAGGAGGAATACGCTCCGTTCCGGGACCTTTCCCAACTGCCTATGGACGGCGGCTGGACGTACGGGGAAGTGCTGGACAAAGCCGCGGCTGGAGACTTCCGGGCCAATATGCTGGCCGGGGAATACTGGATGGGGCTTTATTACCTGAACCGTGGAGACCTGCCGCTGGCCTGCCTGGAACATATGCAGCATTTTTTCCGTGACGCGGCCACTGCATCCGGTCATCCGGCACCCAAGCTCATGATGACGGATCCTTACGGGATTTTCGGGATTTTCAAGGCGCAACCCATGCAGCCGGAACATGCGGAATGGCTGGCTGCCTGCCGCAAGCTTGCGGAAAAGGGAGACATGGACGCCATCACGGCCCTGTACACCGTCACGGATCTTCCGGAAGCCGAGTTGAGGCGCTACCTGGCCCCCCTGGAAAAGAAGGCCGCTTCCGGCGACCAGGATGTGCTGGCCCAGCTCGCTTTCATCAAAGTGGATTGGCTGAAGGAAAATCCCGCCAACGTTATAGAGACCCTGAAGCAATACCGGAAAAACGCCAAACCGGTTCTTCTGGCACGGATAGGGGAACTGGCCCTTTCCCTGGACGGCGGCCCTTCCGGAACCGGCAAGGACGGCAGGGTATGGAGGGATACGGCCATTCAATCCCTTTCCCGGGCTGCGGAAAAGGGGCACGCGGGGGCCATGCGGCTCCTGGCGGAATTGACGAAGGGGGCCGCACCGGCACAGGCCGGAAAGCTTTTGGCGGAACTGCGCTCCAGGGGGGATCTGGAAACCCTGCTGGCGGACCTCTCCGCCGGCATGAAGGAAAAAACAGGGGGAGGGAAAAGCCCCCTCCTGCAGCCTTTGTTCGAGCAGGCCAGGAAACTGGGCAGCAATAACGCCTGTGCCTGGTACGCCCAGTTAATTTCCGAAACGCAGCCCCCGCAGGAACAGGAGCTGCGCAAGGCGGCCCTTGATCTGCTGTCCCTTCATGACGAACGGGGCATGCCCTACCTGAAGGAACCTCTTTCCTTCCCCCAGAAAAAACTCAACCAGCTTCCCCCCTACGCCAAGACGCATAAGGAGCTTGAGCTGGCCTCTCAGCTTGGGGACGCAGATTCCAGCGTACAGTTGGGCGAGCTGTGGAAGGAGGAACTGGCCAATACACTGGATTCCGTAGGGAAGGCCCATGAAGCGCGGGAAAATATGCGCGTATGGTACAGGCAGGCGGCGGAGGAAGGACACCCCCTGGCCAGGCTGCGCCTGGCCCAGATGGAAAACCCGGACTTAATGGACAAACCGTCCGCAGAACCTGCCAGAACGCTGCTGAACGATTGCCTGGCAAAAGCCGCCGCAGGAGATTTCATCACGCTGAAAGGAATTTCCGAATACGTCACGCCGGAACAATGGGAACAGCTGACCGCCACCCTCCGTAAAAAAGCTCAGGGGGGGAACGCCCGCAGCCAGGCGGACCTGGCATACCTGATGTTATTCAGTTACAGGAGCGAAGAATCCGGCTACCCGGAAGCCCTGGCCTGGGCCCGGCTTTCCGCCGGACAGGGGGATCCCTGCGGCATGTACGTGCTCGGCCGCGCCCTCATTTATGAATTCGGCCTGGAAAAACGCATGGCCGAGGGGGATTCCTGGATGTTCCGGGGAGCCTTGAAAGGCCATGTGGACGCGGCGGACATGTGGAGTTCCAACAATGAGAACCTGCAGCCTTACAGCGCCATGATGCACGGTCTGGCGGCACGGGGACATATCCCTTCCCTGCTTTTCCTGGCCAACCAGGCGGCCTATCCCCAGAATACGGGGGAAACAGCGGCCCTAGACAACGGATCCACTTCCGCCTGCCAGCAGGTCAAGCTGACCCTGAACGGAGGGGACGCCAACACTCCGCCGTGGCTCCGGAAACCGGAACAGAAGGGTAAGGAGGAAGATACTCCGGCGGATGCCGGAACCGTTCCTCCCTGGATGACCCCGTCCGGCAGGGAACGCCAGGCCCCGGCCCCGAAAACCATCAATCCGGAAGCCGTGAAATTCTGGGAACAGGCTGTGGAACTCGGCAGCCTGACGGGACTGGACGAGCTGGCCAATTATTATGAAACCGTGGCAGGGAATGTGCAGGAGCCTGCGGAACGGCAGCAGCTTCTGGCCTCTGCCATGACGGCAGCCACCGCCCTGGTGAAAAAGGAGGACGTACGCGGTTTCAAGAGGCTGGCCCGCTATTACGGGCAGGGCATCGGCGTGCAGCCGAACAGGGAACTGCACAAGGATTATGTACTGAAAGCCGCGGAAACCAGGGATCCGGAGGCTCTGGTGGAGAAGGCGCGCCTGCTCATCAAGGGCGAGGATCTGGAGCCGGACCCGAAATTGGCGCTGGATATTCTGACCGATCTGGAAGAGAACCAGACGCATGCGGTGCCCGGCATGCATTTCCTGCTCGGCTACTTGCATGAAGAAGGCCTCGGCACCCCGCAGGATATGGCCCTGGCCTATCAGTTTTACATCAAGGGGGCGGAACAGGACGACGCCAAGTGCATGAACAACCTGGGTTCCATGTATGAACGCGGCACCGGCGTAGCCAAAGACCTGGCCGAAGCCCAAAAGTGGTATGAACGGGCGGCGGAGCTGGGGAATGAAGACGCCCTTGCCAATGTGGAACGGGTAAGGGAAAAACTCAACACGAAGAAGAAATAGGCTCCTTTCCCGTTCCGGAAATGCCACGGAATGGCGGCAGAACACAAATTTTTGGCGCAGGTTTCTGCAGACGGCAGAAAATAATGTGTGCGAAGCGGACGCGATTTTTTAAAGCGGCCTTGCCTGTTTCAAGGGAAGTAAATGATTTTGAAATTCGCGCATTCTTACACAACTAGCCAGCCGGCCGGTGCGGCACGGATACGCGAAACTTCTAATCCGGGGCCATGCCGCTCCGGGCCGGGAGGCATTCTCAAAAAAACGTCATCAGCAAATAAGCGGCTCTTTTGAAAAATACCTTAATTATCAATGCTGTTGACCATTTCATCCGTCCCTGTCCATCAAACCGGAAAAACTGCGTGGAATGAAAGTAAAAAAGGAGGGGATAATTCATCCCCTCCTCACATAAAACCGGCTTTGACACAGTCTGCCCGGTTATAATCATTTGTATGCCCGTCATCAGTTTCTGCGGCGGCGCAGAAGAAGAGCGCCCAGGCCAAGAAGTCCCAGAGAGGCCGTAGCCGGTTCCGGCACTGCTCCCCCGGAAATAAGAATATTGCTGATCTCACACCCCATGCCGCCGGCATTGGCCACACGGGTATTATTGAATATTAAGCCAAAAGAAGAATAATTCGCATCGGGGTCCAACTGCAGGTCGAAAGAGACATCAACAGGCTCATTCTGGGTAAGAGAAGCTTTGGCATTTTGCAAAGACCATGTTCCTATGACCGTGGATGTTCCCTCGGCCGTGAATCCATACACATTGCAGGTATAATCGCAGTTGAAATTTGCGGCTCCCCAAGCAGAGGTGTAAGTAATCGTAAAAGACATCTTGGCTGACTCCACTCCTGAAGGCATGTCAAATTTGAGACCGGCAAAATTTCCCTTGCCGACATCGGCTACTCCGCCGAGTTGAAGACCAAGGGAACCATCGTTTAACGACACCTGGCCCGACAAAGCGCTTTTCGTTATAGTTCCATGCCAGACATCGGTTTCATAACCAAAGATATCCTGGGGTGTTATTCCGTCAAGGGATACGGTGTTCTGAGCCCCGCCCCCGGTTGGAGAAAGATCCAGAGAAAACGAGGCAGCATTTGATAGAGAAGACAATGCCAAGGCGGCTAAAAGACAAAGTGTTTTTCTCATGACAAAAAAATCCGTACCGGATTTAGAATCCGCATTTCGAATGCAAAGAATGAAACATTTTTGGTACAAAGAATGATTCAGTCATTGGCATTTCATCTCATTATGTATGTAATGCATTAATAATTTAATCTAAAAATTATTTTCATGGGGAGAAGCGCCGTTTTTCTTCCCTTCTGTGTTTCCATAATGGGCGAAGGGGACAATTCGTTTTTTTTCCGTTCGGGACTGGAGGAAAAAACATGGTAACAGATTCAGTTATCTACATTTTTGATTCTTTTATGTTGACACCGGATTCTAAATTCGCCTAAGAAAGGAGAGTATTTTATATACAAAAAGGCGCAGGCATTTTGGATGCCTGCGCCTTTTCCTCTCCCACAAGGAGGAAAACCGCATCAATAATTCAGGATGCCTTCCGCGACCTTGCGTTCGAAGTCAGCAACATCTACCACCTGCCCGCTCAGCCGGGCGTGTTCCGTGGCAAAGGCCATCACATGGGAATGGGCGGATTCCTCAATGGAAGTGGTCATATCTTCCGGAGAGGGCACCGTCAGCATGTCATCATACAGAGCCTCAATCAATCCCCAGTCGCCGCCGCCGTGCCCCTGGTAGCCTCCGGCCAGTTCCTCCAGCTCCACCACGCGGGTTTTTCCACCAAAGTGGGGCGTCACGGTTATTTCACCGGGGCCGTTTTCCTTGTAGAAGACTCCGGCTCGGATTTTGCCTTTGGTGCCATACACTTCAATGTGGCGCCCCTGTTCGAAAGCCGTCATCGTGAACGTGCCCGTCAAGCCTCCCTCAAAGCGCATGATAGAAACCTGATGGTCCGGCTGGTCGTTGTCGCACTGGAGGTAGTCCCTGCCCCACGGGGAGGTTTTCAGCCATTCGCAGATTTCCTCTGCGGTAGCTTCCTGCGCCCGGTCATATACCATGCCCAGCCAGCGTTTGCATTCGTCGTCCGTGGCGTATTTGCGGGCGTCCCAGGGGTCTTCCCCCACCGGGGTGGTCCAGTCCGTGCAGCGTTCCGGCCGGGGTGAGGAGAGCGTCTTTTTCGTAAAGAAGGTAAGCTCCCCGAAGCTGGCGACGGAAAGGCATTTACGCCGGCCCATGAGCCAGTAGAGGATATCCATGTCATGGCAGCATTTGGCAACGATCATGGGAGTGGAGGTTTTGCTGTTGCCCCAGTGTCCGCGCACGAAGGAGTGGGCAAAGTGCCACGCCCCCACGCCTTCATTGGCATTGAAGGTGATGACTTCCCCGATTTCCCCGCTGTCGATGATTTTTTTCAGGGTCCGGTAAAACTGGGTGTAGCGCAGCACGTGGCACACGGCCACGCGGCGCTTCAGCAGGCGCGCCGTATCCCTCAGCTCCAGCGCTTCTTTCAGCGTCTTGGCGATGGGCTTTTCCAGCAGGACATGATAGCCCAGCTCCATGGCCTTCCTGCACGGAGCGTAATGGTAGTCGTCCTGCGTGCCGATGATGGCCACGTCCGCCAGGCGCGGTTCCGCCAGCAGGGAAGCGGCATCCTTGAACAGGCGGACGGAATCCCGTTCCTCCTCCGGGGCAAAGTCGCGAACGGCTTCCGTGCGCTGTTTGACGGGATCCGCCGCGGCGGCAATGCGGTAGCGGTTTTTTTGTTCCATGGCCAGCTTCATGTAGGTGCGCGTACGGGAACCGCACCCGATGCCGGCGAGGGAGAGTCTCTTTTGTTCAGGCATAAGGATTGTGCAGATAATATGGGTAGAGAGGTTAAAGAACGCCGGATTTGACAAGCAACGCTTCCGCGTCCGGATCACGGCCCATGAAGTCGCGGTAGAGTTCAGCAGCAGGCTTGCTGTTGCCCTTGCTGAGGATGCAGCGGCGGAAGTCGCGCCCGGTCCGGGGATTCAGCACTCCTTCTTTCAGGAAGCGGCTGAAAGCGTCCGCTTCCAGCACCTCCGCCCATTTGTAGGAGTAATAACCGGAAGCATAACCCGTGGGATCCGCGAAGATGTGGGTCAGGCGGCGCGCCACGGAAGGGCCGCGGTCCGTCATCGGCACCCGGTAATCCGCCAGAATGCGTTCATCCGTTTCTTCCAGCGGAACACCCTTGTACTGAGGCCAGTTTACGTGAAGCTCCAGATCCAGCTTGCCAAAGCAGAGCTGGCGCATGAAATCCGTGCCGCTCATATAATTGCGGGCGGCGCGCATTTTGGAGAACAGTTCGTCCGGTATTTTTTCACCCGTTTCATAGTGGGCGGCGAAGAGGTCCACGGATTCACGCTCCCAACACCAGTTTTCATTAATCTGGGAGGGCAGTTCCACAAAGTCCCAGGCAACGTTGGTGCCCGACAGGGACTTCACTTCCACATCGGAAAGGAGCTGGTGCAGCAGGTGGCCGAATTCATGGAAGATGGTTTCCACCTCCCGGTGGGACAGCAGCGCGGGCTTGTCCCCTACGGGCTTGGTCATGTTGCCGACCATGAGACCCAGATGGGGAACGCGGGGTTTTCCGCCGTGCGGAGGTTCCCCTACGCTCAGGTAGTTCATCCACGCTCCGGCGCGCTTGGAGTCCCTCGGATGCCAGTCCGCATAAAAGGAACCCAGGTGTTCCCCGCTTTCCGCATCATGCAATTCATAGAACAGGACGTCCGGATGCCACACCTCCACCGCGCCTTCCGGCGCTTCCCCGGATTCACCGGATTCACCGGGCTTGAACGCCACCGTGGGACGCGGCGTGACCGTGATGCCGTACAGGCCGGAGTAGATGGAAAAGAGCCCTTCCATGACTTTTTCCACGGAGTAATACGGGCGCAGGTCTTCCTCGTCAAAAGCGTACAATTCGCGGCGGCGTTTTTCAGACCAGTATCCGGTTTCCCACGGGGAGAGCTTTTCCACGGGTTTTCCTGTTTTTTCCTCCTTGTACCTGCGAACGGCTTCCATGTCCTTCAGGAAAGAGGGCTTCACCCTGTCATGCAGGTCGTTGATGAATTTCAGGGCGTTGGCTCCGCTCCCGGCCATGCGGCGGGAAGTGGCGTAATCCGCAAAGCAGCCGTACCCCAGCAAATGGGCTTTCCTGTCCCTCAGTTCCAGGATTTCAGCGATAAGGGCTTCATTATCGTATTCTCCGCCCTTCCCGATGGAACAGGAGCCCTCCCACATGCGGCGGCGCAGGCTGTCCGAGTCCGCAAACTGCATGACAGGCTGGAGGGAGGTGAATTTCTGGGTGAAGCGCCAGCGGGGGGCTTCTTCCGTGCCGTGGCCGTTGGCCAGGGCATCCAGGCGGGCGGCTTCCTTCGCGGAATCCGGCAGCCCGGAAAGTTCCGCTTCATCTTCCACAATGAGTTCCCAGGCGTTGGTGGAGTCCAGCACGTTTTCCGCGAATTTCTTGGTCTTCAGGGAGAGCTGGGCTTCTATCTCCGCATATTCCGGCTTCACGTCGTCCGGCAGGTCCGCCCCGCTCTCGCGGAAGTCCGCCAGCGTTTCCTGGATGAAACGCTGCCTGACGGGGGAAAGGCTTTTCACCCAGTCACAGGAGGCCGCGGCTTTCAGCACCGTCCACAGGCGCGGGTTCAACGGCACGGAGGAGGAGAAAGCCACCACTTCCGGCAACATTTCCCCTATGGCCTCCCTCTGGGCGGGTTCGTCATTGACGGAGTCCAGGTGCATGATACGGCCCCAGCCCAGGTGCAGATCCTCGGAGGCCTTTTCCAGAGCGCCGAAGGTGCTTTCATAAGTCAGGGACTCCAGCGGCTGGTCGCAAATGGTCCGGATATTCTCTTTGGCGCGGGAGATGGCTTCCGTGATGTCCGGCCTGATGGCCTCCGGCGTAAGCCGGGACCAGGAAACCAGAAAGGAGGGGTCCAGATAGGGATGGTTCATATTGCTTGATGTATGATGTTATTGAAAATGAAAACGGACGCGTTCCGGTATTTGCCGCAACAGCCATGAAAAAATAAAACTTACCATGTTTAAGGAACATCCGGCGGAACAGCCGCAACCTGCTGAGCATCTTGATGAATGCTGCGGCGGATCCGGCCTCCGGGGCATGCGGACCGAACATCTTCATAGCGGCGGAGAAGGAACCCGCAACCTTCCGGGCACGGCTTCACGCCCCTTTTTTATCACCGCAGGCTTATTTTTCAAGATGAACAAGCTTCCTGTCCCGGGATTGGACGTCATGTTCCATCGTGATGAGGGGGAATGCCATCTCCAATCCATCCATGAGGAAACCGGGCATCAAAACCGCTCCCCCACGTTTATTCCTAATTATTTTCCGGAAGAACGGGCCTTGTCCAGGGTCTCCAGCACTCCGGCATGGTTCGGGAAGCGTTTCAGCGCCTGTTCGCACATATCCGCGCATTCCCGGAATTTTCCGGCCTTCAGGTAGGCGCGGGCCAGCACCCATTCCGCAGGGTATGGCACTACGGGAGGCAGGAGCAGGGAGGAAAAACGCTGGCTCCGTATGGCCTCGGACATCCAGACATTGGCGGAATCCGGGAACATGAGGGAGCGGATTTCAGAAGAATACAGGCTGCCCGTCTGGAGACAGCGCGCCCAGTAGGAGACGCTCATCTGCCTCCGGGCGGCGTCCGCGCCGTCCATCAGCAGCCGCAGAATGCCGGACATCTTGTCAAAGGCGGACGCCACGGCGTCCGTTCTGCCCTGCCTTGCGGCGTAGCATGCGCCCATGTATTGGGAGGCCACTGCGGTCATGCCGTTGCTCAAATCCGGAAACCCTTTGGGGAGAGGACCCGGAAAAGCCTTGAGCACAAGGGCCTGCCGGGGAAGGCCGGGCCGGGCCAGCATCAGGCGCGCAGGCAGCGTCCTGGCCTCCCACAGCTGAAGGAGGGTTCCGGGAGCCAACGGATGCTTTTTGTCCAGGGGAACGGAAGCGGCTCTGGAGGCGATGGCTTCCGCCCTTTTGTAACGGCCGGCGCAGAATTCGGAAACGGCACGGTAAAGGATGGAACGGAAGTAGGCGTCATCAAGCGCGGGAGACACGTTTTCCGCCTTCTCCCAGGCCAGGCACAGATTTTCAGACTCCTTGAACGCGGCGGATGCCCCTTCATAATCTCCCGTGCGGAACAGGCAATGGCCCAGTAAATGATGGGCGGATGCGGAAAAGGGGTTGGCGGACACGGCCCTGCGGGCGGTTTCCACCGTTGCCGGATAAATGGATGGCGCCACCTCTTCCAGCAGGGCGCGCATGAACAGGGCGGCCTGGGAGCCGGGGCGTTCCTTCAGGACGTCTTCCACCACGCGGACGGCCTCCTTCTGCCCTTCTCCGGGGTTGCCCTGCCCGTCAAAGCCGTCCCGGAGGAGCATGGCGTAAAAGAGGGGGGCGTATGGGTCGCGCTTCCAGGTGGAACAGATGGTTTTCCACGCTTCCCGCGCCTTCACGGGGCCATCCATCAGCAGCACGGCCAGGGCATCCGCATAAGCGCGTTCCCGTTCCGGGCAGTCCGGGCGCAGCGCCAGCTCTTTCATGTGCTTCATGGAATGGACGCGCTGGTTCTGGAAGGCGGGCCCCGCGCCCATCAGGCTCATGCACCTGCCCCAGTGGGCCATGAGGCAGTCCGGGTCCAGACGGAGAGCGGCGTCAAATTTAAGGAAAGCCCTCATGTCCCCGAACGTGAGCAGATGCGTCATTCCCTCCAGCACCAGCATTTGCGCGGCGGGAGATGAGGAACCCACCATCATCGGCTCCACGCCGGGCGGCAGCACGGCAGGCTGCGCCGGAACGCCGGCGCGGAAGACGGCTTCCCGCCAGCCGTTCAGAGACGGGCTGTTCATCCAATACCCGTGTGCCCCGTCCGCGGCGGCGGAAGAACACCCCGCCACGGCGGCGGCCAGCAGGACATGGAGGAAAGAGGCGTCCATACGGAAGAAACGGTTACATCCTGTCCGGAAGCTGGATGCCCAGCAGGCCCAGCCCGTGCTTCAGCGTGCGTGCGGTCAGCTCGCACAGGGCCAGGCGGGAGTGCCGCACCGGCCCCTCCGACTTCAGGACCGGGCACGCCTCATAGAAGGAATGGAAAGCCCTGGCCAGGTCAAACAGGTAGGCGGCCAGCACGTTCGGACGGCAGTCGTCCAGCACCTGCGGCACCACTTCCCCGTAGCGGGCCAGAAGCCGGGCCAGATGGATTTCCGCATCTTCTGAAAGCTGAATGGGGGCGGACCAGTCCAAAGGCCCGCCGTCCAGCTTGCGGAAGATGGAGCGGACGCGCACGTAGGAGTTCTGGAGGTACGGCGCCGTATCTCCCTGAAGAGCCAGCATCTTGTCCCAGTTGAAAACGTAATCCGTCATGCGGTTCTGGGACAGCTCCGCAAACTTCACGGCGCCTATGCCCACAACTTCCGCCACGCGCTTCTTTTCCTCATCCGGCATGTCCGGGCTCTTCTCCTCCACCACGCGGGCCGCGCGTTCAATGGCTTCATCCAGCACATCCTGCAGGGAAACCGTATCCCCGGAACGCGTCTTAAACGGCTTGCGGTCGTCACCCAGAATGGAGCCGAACGCAATGTGCCGGTAGTCCCCGTCCATGCCGCGGCGGCGCTGCGTGGAGAAAATCTGCCTGAAATGCAGGGCCTGAGGGGCGCCCACCACGTACCAGATGGAATCCGCGCCCCACGTCCTGATGCGGTGGTCCAGCGTCGCGAGGTCCGTGGTGGCGTACAGGAAGCCTCCGTCCGCTTTCCTGATGATGCAGGGGTTGGCGCGCCATTCCCCCTTGTCCTGCACGAGGAAGGGGTCTTCATTAGGCGGCACGGAACCGTCGGAAAACACGCAGATGGCCCCGTCGCTCTCCCGGGCCATTCCGGAGGCGATCATGCCGTCCACCAGCGGGGCCAGGGCATCATTGTAAAAGCTTTCCCCCAGCCAGTAATCAAAATGGATGTCAAGCTGGTCGTAAATTTTGGAAAGGCCGGATTTGGAAACTTCCACGCAGCGTTTCCAGATGGCCAGGTTTTCCCCGTCCCCGGCCTGGAGCTTCACCAGTTCCGCCTTGCAGGTATCCAGCAGTTCCGGCTTTTCCTTGCACATCAGGTTCACATCCTTGTACACCCGCAGCAGCTCGTCAATAGGGTTGGCGGCCAGGGCCTGCTCATCCAGAATATTCTTCCAGCCCCACAGGATCATGCCGAACTGGGTACCCCAGTCCCCGATGTGGTTGTCCGTAATCACATGGTGCCCCACAAAACGGGCCACGCGGGAAAGGGCGTCACCAATAATGGTGGAGCGGATGTGGCCCACATGCATCGGCTTGGCGACGTTGGGAGCGGAAAAGTCAATGACAATGGTTTTGGGGGCCTGCACTTTTTCCCCCCCCAGCCGGTCATCCGCCAGCATGGCCAGCAGGCGCGCTGCGTAAAATTCCGGCCTGATGCGGAAATTGATGAATCCGGGCCCGGCAATTTCCAGGGAGCACACGGCATCCTGCCCTATCCGGTCCGCCACCTGCTGGGCGAGCACACGGGGATTCGTGCGGCACCGCTTGGCAAGCACCATGGCGGCGTTGC
>NZ_LBCB01000032.1:0-3394 GCF_000980515.1 Akkermansia sp. UNK.MGS-1
TGGTCCTTGTTCTGGTCCTTGTTCTGGTCCTTGTTCTGGTCCTTGTTCTGGTCCTTGTTCTGGTCCTTGTTCTGGTCCTTGTTCTGGTCCTTGTTCTGGTCCTTGTTCTGGTCCTTGTTCTGGTCCTTGTTCTGGTCCTGTTGTTTTTTCTTCTCTTCTTCCAATTTCTTCTTTAATTCTTCCAGCTGCCGGCGGTATTCGTCCAGGGATTTATCATAACGGAGCATTTCCTCCTTGTTGGCCGCTGCTCCTTCATGGGAACCATAGGCAGAGAGCGCGTCGTCGAAACGTTTGACGGCCTCCTTAACATGTTTTTTCGCAACGGGTATTTTTGCCAGCCGGGTGTCAATTTCCTTAATCTGGTCGTCAATGGAAGAGGGCCGGGCCTGTTGCTGTTCCCCTTCCGGCCTGGAGAAAGTCATGGTTTTGCGGGCCTGGGCGGCTTCCAGGTTGCCAAGGTTGAAGTGGGAATCCGCCTGGAGGACTGGTTTGGGAGAAAGGAGCGCCTGGGAGAAAGCTTCCGCGGCTTCTTTGGGGTTATCCGCTTTTTGTTCCAGGCATCCTTTGGCGAATTCCAAGGCCTGGCGTGTTTCTTCCGCCAGGTCGGGAACAGCGAGCATTTCATCAATGGATTTGACGGCTTCTTCCGTTTTTCCCGTCCGGATCAAATCCGTGACATTGTCCAGGGCGTGCGTGTCCGCCTGCGCTTCCGGGCCCAGCAGCCCAACGCAGAATAACGCCGCAACAGTCAGAGCTGTCATACCGCGGCGTCCGGAACGGCGGAAGGAGCGCCAGCGTGTTCCCGCCAGAAGGGTGAGGAGCAGGCAGATGAGGGCCGGAACGGCAAAGATGATATAGCGGTCATTCGGCACGCGGCGCACTTCTTCCTTGCCTTCCGTGGTATCCAGACGGTCCGCGATATCCTTGACGAAGCGGTTCAGCGCCGCTCCGTCGGAGAGTTGGACATATTGGCCTTCCGTTTGCCTGGCCAGGTATTGCAGGCTTTCCGGATTGAGCTTGGAGACGACGTGCTGGCCGCGACGGTCCCGGTACAGGCCGGAGGGGGATTGCTCATCCGGAATAGTGGTGCCGATGGTTGTGCCGATGCCCGCCGTCACGATGATAAGCTGGTGCTGCCGTGCGGCTTCCGCAGTCTTATAGGTGATGTTGACGGTGTCTTCCCCGTCACTGAGGATGACGAGGGCGTTTTTGGCGTCCGCTTCCTTGTCCCGTTTGAAGGTTTGAAGGGCCAGCCGCACAACGTTTTCCAGGTTGGTTCCCCCTTGGGAGACCCAGCCGAATTGAAGTTGTTCAATGGTTTCTTTTAATGCGTTATGGTCATGGGTAAGGGGCATGAGCAGGACGGCGTCCCCGGAGAAGATGATGATGCCGAAGTTGTCCCCCGGCAGGGCGTCCAGCAGGTCGTAAGCGGCGGTTTTCGCCCTTCCCAGGCGGGTCGGGGAGGCATCCTTGCTGAGCATGGAGCGGGAGCAGTCAATAGCAATGAGGATGTTGCGCGATTTGGGGATTTCCTTTACCTCCGTGTAGCCGTCCACCGGACGCGCCATGGAGAGGATGGCGAAGATGGACGCCAGCACGGCAAAAATGACGGGGAGCACCCGGTGCCAGGTGGCCGGAGCGTGAACCAGTTCCCGCCGGTATTCCGGCGAGACGAGCACTTCCCATTTTCTGGAACGGCGGCGCCACAGCCACCAGGCCGCCGCCGCGAGCAGGGCCGGGAGAATGAGCGCGTACAGAACGTTGGGATAAAGGAAAGTCATGACGGGTGAAGATCGTATTACGGGGCGGGGGTCGGTTTGAGCACTTGCAGGGAGAGGCCCAGAAGCGCCAGCGCGGCTCCCGTTACAAGGAAGTACATGAAGTATTCTTCAATGTGGCGGACGGTTTGCACTTTGGCTTCGCTTTTTTCCAGCTTGCCGATGGAGGTGAACGCTTTATTGAAGGAGGCCATATTGGTGGCCCGGAAGTGTTCTCCGCCCGTGAGCTGGGCTATTTTCCGCAGGGTGGGTTCGTCAAATTCACTTTGCACCACCATGCCGTTCGCCAGGGTTCCTTCTTCCGTGCCTACGGCAATGGTATAAATTTTGATACCCAGCTTGGCCGCGTTTTCCGCCGCCACCAGCGGGGATATCTGGCCGGAGTTGGAGGCACCATCCGTCACCAGGATGATGATTTTTGATTTGGTGTTCTTACGGTCGTCCAGCCGGGTGGCCGCCGCCGCAATGGCGGAGCCGATGGCCGTGCCGTCCGCCTGGATCATGCGCGGATGGAAATCCCGGATGATGCTGTTGACCAGGGCGTGGTCCAGCGTGAGCGGACAGAAGGATTTTGTTTTTCCGGCAAATCCCACGATACCGATGCGGTCGTCCGGACGGCTGTCAACAAATTGGGTGATGACGTGTTTGGCGGCTACCAGCCGGTTGATGGGCATTCGGTTGAGAACCATGTCCGGCGTTTCCATGGAGTAGGAAAGGTCAAAGGCGATCATGATGTCAATGCCGTTGACTGTCCGGAAGGTTTTATCTTCCACGTGCTGGGGGCGCGCCAGGGCGATGGCGATGGCGGCAGCCGCCAGAACGAAGCAAAGGGCCCCTATTTTTCCTGCCAGGGATTGCGGAGTACGCGCCAGGGAAGCGATGAAGCGCACGGTGGGGTAGGTGATGGAGCCTTCCGCCCCGCGCCTGCGGCGGAGGATGATGAGGCACAAGATGAAGGGTAAGGCATAAAGCCATTCAGGTTGTGCAAATTGGAAGTGTTCCGTCATGGTATGCTAGCGTTGGTTGGAGCGGGATGAAGATTTTTTGACGACAAGGTCCGTTTCTTCCTTCGTCCGGTGGGCGTCCGCTTCTATATCATTGATGAGTTGGACCGTGGCGTCCGCCAATTCGTTGACCATGGAATCGTTTTCCGGGGTGTCCGGTTCATATTTGAGAGAAGCCATGCGGTCCAGCAGATCGCGCGTGGGGGCTTGGAGTTCGGAAGGCAGCGCGGTGAGCGCGTCCGCCCGGCGGTTGAATTCCTGCTGGGTTTCATATAGCGCCGGGTCTTTGGTTTCTCCTACCAGATATTTGCGGAGGATCAGGGAAAATTCCACGGCGGCCTGCCTGAGGGAGGGATGCGTGTTCCGGAGCATTGAGATGTCCCGGATAGCGGTTTCCGACGGGCTGAGCGGCGCGGCGGGGATGCGTCCCTTCCTGCGGATGAGCACAATGACGGCGATAGCAACGGCCAGAAGGATGGAGGCTAAAATAATCCAGATGCCCCACGCATCCCAAAAGCCCGCTTGGAAGTAGGCATCCGGGGATTGTGTTTCCATCAGGGAGGGAAACGCCGGCGGTTCCGGAATTGCCGTGGGTGGGGCCTGAAAAGTGGC
>NZ_LBCB01000006.1:0-18366 GCF_000980515.1 Akkermansia sp. UNK.MGS-1
AGGGGATTGGTGATGTTGCCCCTTTGCGTGACTTCGCCGAAGGGGGCGTAGGAGTAGGAATTCGCGATAGTTCCGTTGCTCTTGTAGAGTTCCATCACGTTTTTGGTCAAGTCCCAGCCGTAGACAAACCAGCTGCCCGCCGTCTGGATAGCCAGCGGACGCGTGGCGACAGGTTCCGTCGGGTCCCACAGGATGTACCATAAGGCGTTGAGCGTCGTTCGCGTGAGGTCGAGGGCCGCGATTTGCAGATAGCCCCGGTAAAGGTAGCGGTGGTTCAGGATGACGGATGTCGTGCTTTCTCCCGTTTCAGGGTCGGCGACGGTGGTTTCCACTTTTTTGAAGATCCTGCGTCCCATGTAGTCGTAGTCGCCGGTGACGGTGGTCACCGTGCCGTCCTCCGCCGTGCGGGTGAAGCGCACGGGACGGTTGAGCGCGTTGTATTCCGCCGTCCAGACGCCGGTAGCGGTCCTGATTTTCGTCTGGTTGCCGTCAGCGTCATAGGTGGGGACAAAAGTCTGTTCCCGGGGGGAGAGGGAAGAGTTGGGAATGGATTGCTCAATACTTGTGTACTGGTTGAGTTCGTTGGCCGTGTAAGCGAATTCCTCCTCTATTTCCCGCGCTGTCTTTCGGTTGCCTATGTTGTCATAGTCATAGGCGTAAGCGTCCGTGCCGAGGGTGGCCGCAGCAAGCTCGCTTCTCCCGTTGTAGGAGAAGACGTCGCGGCGTGTGGTTCCCTGGCGGAGGAGGGTGCGGGCGGTTGGCCGCCCCAGGGCGTCATAGGCATAGGCGCGGCGGGAGACGAGAGTTGTTCCGCGGTTATAGTCCATGTCCGCCAGCAGGTCACGTTTGGCTTCATAGCTTTGTTCCAGCGTCATGCCGTTGGGTATCGTCAAGGTTTCCAGCAGATTGCTTCCTGCCAGATAGTTATATTCAAAGATGCGGTTCTGTCCGCTGTGCATGAAGCCCGCGCTGTTGATGCGCCCGTCCGGCGCGTAGCCCCAGGAGGCGATTTGGGCATTGCCGCTGGCGCCGCGTTTGAGGATGTAGCCGATGCTGCGACCGTAACCGTCCAGGGTTTCCACGAGAGGGAAGACGGCGCCATTCACCGTGACGCTGTCCTGTACGGGGTCGCTGTATTCATTGTAAGAGAAGGTACGTATGCCTGAGGCGTCCGTCACTTGCGTGAGCTGGCCGAGGATGTTGTAGGAGAAGGCCTGTTCTGGCGTGCCGTCGGAAAAGCCGATTCTTGTGAGAAGGCCTTGCGCCGCGTTCCATGTATAGGTAGTGACGATGCCGCGCGCGTCCGTTTCCGTGGCAAGGCGGTTGTTGGCATCGTAGGTCCGGACGGTTCCCCGGCCGTTGGCGTAAGTTTTTTCCGATTCCAGCCCGGTAGCGTCATGGTAAGTCCAGACGGTAGTGTCTCCGCCGGAAAGATCGGATGGGTCGGAAATGATCGTTTCTTCGTCTATGCGGAAGGTGGTGAGGCTGATAAGGCGGTCTGCGTCATCCCAGGCGAACAGGGCCGGCTGGATGGCCGTGCCGTATTCCGCTGTTTTACGGTTCCTGACATCGTAGGTATAGTTGGCCGTATTGCCCAGGGCATTTGTGACGGCAGAGGGATTGTCGCTGGTCGCGCAATAGGTCGTGGTTGTCGTATTGCCGGCAGCATCAGTTACGGCAATCGGGCGGCCGGCAATGTCCGTATGAGTGGTGGAAGCGTTCCCCCTGCCATCCGTGACCGTCCGGACGAGGCCGGTTTCCGTGTAACGGCGGGTGAAGGCGGTGACGATTCCCCGATTATCCGTTTCTGAAATTGTGAAGCCGTCCACGACGGTAGCGGAAGCTGTAATGTCGGAGGTGGGCACGCTGCTTTTTTCCACGCGCACCGCGCCCTGCCCATATTCGGTCCACCGGATGCTTTCATGGCCGCGTTCGTCGATGGTGATTTGCCTGTTTTGCAGAACGGCGGATTCCGTAACCAGGCGTTTGACAGCGCTGCTTAACATGTTGCCCGCTGTATTGTTGCGGGCAGCGGCGACGTTTTGATAGACGCCGTCTTCACGTTCTTCCCAGGCTGTCTGGAAAGTCTGGATGCGGTTTTTTGCCGCATCCGCCGGAGACGCCGAGTCGAGCACAACGGTTTGTCTGGCCGGATTTCCCATGCTGTCATACTCATACTCCACCGGAGCCTGGGTCCCTTCCGTGCGGCGGGTGAGCTGGCCCAGCGCATTGTAAACGCTGCGGGTATAGAGATAGGTGTTTTCCAGGGTGGTGGGAGAAGTCAGCGTAATGGTTTGTCCGAAGCCGTCCCGAATCTCCTGTTTCAGGATGGTTGTGTTGTCCGCCAGCCGGGTAGTGTGGCGCAGGCCTCTGATAAAATCATAAATGTGGTAGAGCTCCCTTTGCCCTGTGCCGGATTCATGCGCGATGCTCCCGTCTGTGTTGTATGTATTGACGAGCGTCGCCCCTGATGGCGTGGTTGTCGTAGCCGTCAGTCCGTCTTCGCTGTAACTGGTTGTTGTGACGCGGCCCAGCACATCGGTTTTGCGGGTCACGCGACCCAGCAGGTCATAGGCAGTTTCCTCGGTTGTCCGCATCGGCCCGATGTGGGTCGTCGCGCTTATTATCTGCCCTGCCGCATCGCGTTCATACGCCGTGATCGTTTCCGGAGTGACGACGTCAGTCCCGTCGTTTATTTCGCTGCGCGTGGTTTCAATGAGCTGCCGGGCAGTGTTATAAGCGTAATCCGTGCGTACGCCGTCTTCGTCAACTTCCCAAAGGGGTTCTCCTGTGCAGGTCAGGGCGCGGGAAGAAGTGCGGCCATTGTCGCGCACCGTTTCCACACGGCGGTTGAGAAGGTCGTAAGAGTAGGAAGCGCCGCCGGTTTGCCTCCACTCGCCCGTGGGGAGCAGGACGAGGTTTTCTTCCCTTGCGGTGTTTCCTTCAGCGGTGATGTAGCTGACGCGGCGGGTTGACTGGCCGGGAACGGGTTCTCCGTTGATGCGCGTTTCCGCCGTGACGCTGTAGAGGGCCCCATGATCTGTGGTTGGGGCGTAGGTATAATGAGTCTGTACGCCGTTGACGGCCTGTTCCATCTTGAGGCGTCCCGCCGCGAAGGCATTCGGCGCGCCGGCCAGCCAGGTTTCCGTAACGCTGAGCTGCGTGACGGAAGAGCCTGCCGCCGTTTCACGCTTTTCCACGCGTTTGACATGGTTTTCTTCCGTATAGGTATATACCTCAAGGCTTAATGTGTTGACTGCGGAAACGGTAGAGAGCTGGATTTTTATTTCAGCCGGTTCACTGGTGTAGCCTGCGGCGCTGTCACGGTACTTTGTGCTTACTGTCCGCAATCCGTTGGCTCCCCATGGGCTGTTTTCCAGCACCGGGCGTCCTGCGGCGTCGTAGACGGTTTTGTGTTCCCCCGCGTTGGGAGAAGCAGAGGAGATAAGCCGGCCGGAGTCATCATAGGAGTAAACAGTAGTCAACGCCCCTTCGGCTCCGTACCCTTCCGTGCGGCTCAGCAGGTGTTCTCCGGTGATGGTCGTTTCATATTCCTCAAGCGTGCAGGAGGCCACCACATTGTTTTTCATCAGACGGGTGAGGACGCGGTAGCGGTTTTCCTGCGAATCTTCCTCCGGTTGAAGGCGTTCCCTCCGCGTTTCAACGGCATCTTCTCCTGTTCCTTCCGCCATGCTCCAGGCTTCTTGCGACCATGTCCATTTGGTCACGAAGTCGGGTACAGTGGCCGGCAACGTGTTGTCGCGTTCAGAGATGACGAGGGTTTGCAAAGCTTCGTCTCCCGTCACGGTGAAGATTTTCGCCGGAGTCCCTTCAACGGTGAATAGGGCTCCTTCTTCCTCCGGTTCCATGACCTGCGCGGGCGGATAAATGCTGATGGCATACCCTCCTCCTTCCAGGGGGAGCACATCCGCCAGCCCATCCCAGGTGTTCCATATTTGACGGATAACGCCGTGTTCGCCACGAACAATCGCTAGGTAATTTTCGGCTTCCGATGCGGTCATCAAATACCCGCCCGCGGAGATATAGCCTTCGCATTGCCCTGTGGAAAGAGAGTAAAAGACGGAGCCTCCTCCCGCATAAGAAGCGCGGATGAAGGCGGCCTGCTCAAGGTTGCATGCCTCCGCTTCCCTGCTCATGGCCGGGACGGGGGCTAGGATGGTCGTTGTGATGCCCGATGCGCCTACCGGGAAAAACGCGCTTCCCGTGCCGTCAAGCATGTAGTTGGTGTAACTGGCCCCATCCAGCAAAGCAACCAGCGTGTTGGGCGCCATGCCCCCTTCCGGCAGCGCGAGGAAGGTGGCTAGCGGATGCCGCAGGGCCAAACCTGCCGGGGAGAATAAATCCGGGGAGAAAGAGCGGTGGGCTGAAATTTCCAGACGTCCCGCCGGCATGTGGGATATGCCGCGGAACGCGCCGAACTGCGCTGACCAGGCCATGCCATTAACGGAGGATTGCCGCATCACCCCGCTTCCTCCGGAGGTTGTGGTCAGATTGGAAAAGAAGTGGCGCAGGGAGGAGCGGCCGCTGACTGGGGCGCTGCTGCTGGAGGGGACGCCTCCGGGAGTAGTTTCACCGTCCGAATTGCAGGAGCACGGCGGGCAATCACAATCGCATTCCTGCGGCGGGTCGTTCTCATCAGGCGTGATGGAGATGGCGCTGGCCGGGCCTACGGTGCAATTGAGGAAGGATACATTCCCCCTGGGAGGATAGTCAATGTTGATGTGGGAGACGGATACTGTATAAAATCCGGCCTTGAGGTCGGAGAAGCTGCCGTTAATTCTTACTCCGGCGCCTGAGGGTGACGTATAGCTTTGCCCCGCTACTGAAATCGTGGCCTGGTCATCCACCGTGCCGGTGGCCGTCAGTACGTACAGACGGGTATCCCCTCCGCCTTCCCCTACTTGAATTTGTTTGGAGGTTTCCGGCATCACGTCTCCGGGATAGGACGGAGCTGCATGATTATAGGAAAAGGAGACGGACGATTCGCCCTCCCTCTTCTGTAAAACCGGCGTAACGGTAAAACCAAGATGATGATTGCCCCGGACGCTGTTGCAGATGGAAAAGTTAGATTTCATTCTAATTGGCTATCTTTAAATAATTTCTGTTTATCAACAATAATTTTGTGATAAGGTGCGCCATTTAGCAATTAAACCTATGGATACACCTATAAAAATAGAAGTCAACAAGATATGATGATTTTCTCCTGTTTTTTTCCATCCTTTTGCATGCAGAAAATATATTCTGGCGCAGGATGTTTTCCGGGCGCGGGGCACAGGAAAGTTCCCAACGCAGGAAAAGATGGGATGTCCCTTTTCTGCCTGATTGCGCGGCAGAAGAAAGGCCGCCCGTTTTCCGGAACATGTTTTAGGCTTGGAAAGGGGAGCGCAATCAGGCAAGGTGTGCCGCGTTATTCATGAAGAACCTATTGAGCCGGTACATCAGCCTGAGCCTGGCGCTGCGGTATTTGAACCCGTTGCGGACTTTCTTTTCCATTATTACCCTGATTTGCCTGCTGGGCGTTTCTCTGGGGGTAATGGTGCTCATCGTCGTGTTGTCCGTCATGGGAGGACTCCAGAAGGAAATTCAGGGGAATCTGTTTGCGCACTCCCCGCACGTCCAGGTATGTTACCGGAACGACTTCGGCGTTAGGGAAGTGATTCCGGACTGGCTGGATTTGGGGGAGAAACTCAGGCACGTTCCCGGCGTCCAGTCCGCCTACGCCCTGATAGAAGACTATGCGCTGGCGGATGTGCAGGGGCGGCAGAGGCCCTGCTTTTTCCGGGCCATTGATACGGAAAACGCCGCCCAGTTGGAGGATTTGAAGCGTTTGGTGGTCGCCGGCGATGCGGAACTGGACATGGGGGAAAAGGCTGTGGTTTCCTCCATCGTGGCGGAGAACATGGGATTGAAGGTGGGAGATGTTGTTCGGGTTTACACGACCCGCAATTTCCAGGAAATTTCCCACGCCTACCAGCAGACGGAGCTGCCGATGCTGGCGGAGAAAAACGCGCGGGAACTCAAGGATTTGAAGGAGTGGGGTAAATCCCTGAAGACGGAGGGAGAGCGTGAAACGGCCGACAGAGCCTCCGTGGACAGGGCCTTTTCTCTGCTTAACGGGCTGTTGTCCGTCCCACGCAGGGATGCGGAACGTTCCAGCCTGATGGATCTGCTTGCCGTGTTAAACGACGGAGAACTTGCGGACAACGGCAAGGTGGCCTTTCCGCAAGGAACGCGGAAGGAATGGGAAACCGTTTTGAGCGGTTTCAAGGCCGGGGCAAGAAATGAGGCGGATATGGAATGTTTCCGCAAGATCAAGGAGCTGGTGATGCCGAAGGACCTGGAGGTGATCGGAATTTACCGGGCCTCCCAGCATACGCCCAGCCCGGATCTTTTCATTCCGCTGGTCATCGGCCAGGAATTGCTGGGTTATGAGGATGACGTGGTGCAGGCCGTGGCCCTGCGCGTGGAAGACCCTTACCATGTGGAAACGATGCTGGCCCCCGTGATGCAGGCGCTGGAAAAGGAGAAGCCTTCTTCCGCATGGACGCTGGAAACCTGGCATGACCGCTTTAACGCGTGGTTTGAACTGATGCAGAAGGAGCGCATGATGATGAGCTTTGTCCTGTCCTTCATCTCCCTGATTTCCGCTTTTTGCATCATGGCGGTGATGTTTACCGTTTCCATCCAGAGGAAAAAGGAAATCGCCGTGATGAAGGCTTTGGGAGCCACTCCGTTCCAGGTGGTGCGCGTTTTCCTGTGGCAGGGCGTCATCATCGGTTTTGTGGGAGCTCTCCTGGGTGTAGGGCTGGGGCTTCTGGTGCTGGAATACCGCATGCAGATTCAGGGTTTTCTTGCGGGAATAGGCTTTGACCCGTTCCCTGTGGCCTTCCACGGCACGGCGAATATCCCGGTGGTGATTGATTGGGCGGAGCTGGCATGGCAGGCGGTGAAAGCTTTTGTCATGGTCGTGGTGGCATCCATCATTCCTGCCCTGATCACGGCGCGCCAGGATCCGGCCCGCTCCCTGCGCAGTATGTAACAGGAATCGCCTATGGATATTTACTGGATTCAGGATCATGAACGGAAGGGGCCTCTGCCGGAAGTGGAGGTCATTTCCATGCTGGAGGCGGGCCTCATTCCGGAAAACGCCCGGGCGTGGCATGCCGGATGCCCGGAGTGGGTATGCATCCGTGACCTTCCGGCATTGAAAGGAGCAGGTGCCGTCGGCAGAGAAGAAGGGGAACGGCGGAACGGGAGGGAAGAGAGGCTGGAAAACGCAGGGGGAGAAGATGTCCCGGCGCTTTCCGCAGATGCGGATTGCCTGCCGGAAGAAGGAGGGGAGGCCGCGGAGGAGGGAGTGCCGCTGGTGGTTCCGTATGCGTACGTCCGTTTTCTTGGCAGAATGGCTGATGTAATGATGCACATGACGCTGTACCTGGCTGTGCTCAGGGTATCCGGCGCTGCTTTCAATCCCGGTTTTCTTCCTGGTTCCTATGAAGCTCTGCTTTACCTCTGCCTCCCGATGGTTCTCATGGAAACTGCATTTCTTGGGACATTGGGCACAACCCCGGGAAAAGCCATGCTGGGCGTTTCCGTCAGGGACTACCGGGGAAGACGCCTTTCTTTCCCCATGGCATTCCGGCGCTCCCTGTTCGTCATGGTGCTTGGTCTGGGGTGTTTTGCTCCTTCCCTGATGCTGCTGGCCCTGTTTTTTTCCTGGTGGTGGGTGCGCCGTTTCGGTTTTACTCCCTGGGACAGGAAGCTGGGGACTACGGATGTGCTGAACGGCTCCCTCACGTTCCGCAAAGTGGTGATGACGTTGGTGCTGATCATTCTGTGCCTTCAACTCATCTACGTTCTGCTGATTCCCTGGCTGCCTGAGATGGAGGCTTATGCGGCCGCTTCCGGCCAAATGTGATAAAAAGACGGCCCTGCGGGGTTTAGGCTTTTAATCACCTGAATTTGTTTCATACTTGTTTCAGCCATGCCAGAAATACACCCAACGGCAGTAGTGCATCCTGCTGCAGAGATCGCGGATGATGTTAAAATCGGTCCCTTTTGCGTTGTCGGGGAACATGTCAAACTGGGGCCCGGTTGCGTGCTGCACAGCCATGTGGTTATAGACGGTCCTTCTTCCTTCGGCAGCGGCAACGAATTTTTCCCGTTTTCCGTCATCGGTCTGAAAAGCCAGGATTTGAAATACAAGGGAGAGCCGACTTATCTGGAAGTGGGGGATAACAACGTCTTCCGTGAAAACGCCACCATCAACCGGGCTACGGACATTGGCGGCGCGACGCGGATAGGGAATAACAACCTTTTCCTGGTTTCCTGCCATGCCGGGCACGATTGCCAGATCGGCAATCATGTGATTTTCTCCGGGTTCGCTACCGCCGCCGGCCATGTTACGGTGGGGGATTACGCCATCCTGGCGGGATGTTGCGCCGTACACCAGTTTGTGAGCATCGGGGAACATGCCATGGTGGGAGCAATGGCCCGCGTGAGCCAGGATGTCCTGCCGTACACGATCGTGGAGGGCCACCCGGCCGTAACGCGTTCCGTTAACTCCATCGGCATGCAGAGGCGCGGCTTTTCCGAAGAAGACCTGAAAGCCGTGCGCATGTGCTATAAAAAGCTTTTCGTCAATAAAAAGCTGACCGTTCATGAAGCTCTGGAGGAACTGCGGCATTCGGGGTATGCGGAAAATGCCTGCCTGAGGAGAATCATCCAATTCGTGGAAACTTCCGAACGGGGGTTCTGCCATTGAATCCATGAAAACGGGTTTTGTCTTTGACCTGGACGGGACGCTGGTGGACTCCATTCCCGGTATCGCCCGCGGCCTGAACCTGGCCTTGAAAGCGCTGGGGTATCCGGAGCATTCCGTGGACGCCATCCGGGAAATGGTGGGCAAGGGGGCCCGGGAGCTTTGCCTGGCTTCCCTGAAAGGCTATTTCAACGGAAACGTGCCGGAGGAAGCTTTTGAAGCGGTGCACCGGGGATTCATGCGTGAATACCCGCACACCTGGCAGGAGGGCACGGTTCCGTACCCCGGCATCCGGGAAATGCTGTTGTCCCTGGCCGGAGAAGGCCATCCTCTGGGCGTTTTATCCAACAAGCCCCATGCGGTTACGGTGCCGCTGGTGCGCCATATCCTGCCTGAAATTCCCTTCCGGGAGGTGATGGGTTTTTCCGAACGCTTTCCGCGCAAGCCGGAACCTGACTCCCTGCTGTCCATCGTCCGTTCCTGGGGCAGGGAGCCGGCGCAGGTGTGCATGGTGGGGGACTCCGCCCATGACGGCAACACGGCCGTGAACGCCGGAACACGGCTTATTCTGGTGGGGTGGGGCTACAGTTCCCGTTCCGCTCTGGATGCCTTCCGGGTGCCGGTGTGCGCCGCCGCGGGGGAATTATCTGCCCGGCTGCATGATGAAAGCAGCCTGCCGTTTCCCGTTGCCGCGCATAGGAATTGTTGAAAATTCCGGGAGGGGCAGGGCCGCCGGAGGCTGAATTCCTCTACATCTCCAAGATGCTTCCAGGCGCAGGAAAGCGTTTGCGGGGGATGCCTTAGAGCTGTATTTTCCCGGCTCGGAAATGGTCAGGAAGGGAAAAAGACGTATTGTTGCCGCTCTTTCAGGGCGTAATATCCGGAACATCCGCAGATTTGGCCCGTTCGGTAATGTCTTCCAGGGAGCGGGGAAGCTCCTTTGTGGAGGTGACGCCCAGGTTTTTCAACTTCTGGGCCCGGGGGATGAACCGGTGTTCAAAAGAGGAAACGGTTTTATTGTACTGGGCTACCGCCTGGTTCAGGCTCTTGCCCAGAGAGGAAAAATGACCGGAAAGGATAGAGCAGGTATTGTACAGGTCCGCTCCCGCTTCCGAAATTTTCTTGGCGTTATCCGCCAGCTGCTCCTGCTTCCATCCGTAAGCGACGGCTTTCAGCAGGGCAATCAGGGTGGATGGAGTGGAAAGAATAACTCTGTTCTCCGCGCCGAATTCAATCAGGGTGGGGTCTGCTTCCAGAGCCGCCTGGAAGAAGGATTCCCCGGGCAGGAACATAATGACGAATTCGGGGCATGGGGAAAACTGGGCAAAGTAATTCTTGGCGCTTAATTGCTGCAAATGCCTCCTGACGTCCGCGGCATGGCGTGCCATCCACTGGCTGCGTTCTTCCGGATTCTCCGTCTGCCCGGCATTCAGGTAGGATGCCATGGGCGCTTTCGCGTCAATAATGATGGAACGGCCTCCAGGAAGGTGAATGACCATGTCCGGCCGTATCCGTTCCTCCTCCCTGGAACGGGTTTCCTGAGTCGTGAAATCGCAGTACTCCACCATTCCCGCCAGTTCCACCACGCGGCGCAGCTGGAGCTCTCCCCATTGGCCGCGAACGCTGTTGTGGTGCAGAGCCTGGGAAAGCCTGGCGGTTTCATTTTTCAGAGCTTCATTGCCGGAAAGAATATAGCGGATTTGCGTTTTCAGGTCCGTATAGGCGCCCACGCGTTCCTTTTCCATCTCTCCCAGCCGGGACTGGACCAGTTTCAGGGATTCGCTCACCGGCTTCAGCATGGACTCGATGGCCTGTTTGCGGGAATCCAGGTCATGATTGGCCTGCTGGCGCTGGCTTTGCAGCCGCGTTTCCGCCAGGTTCAGGAACTGTTTTTCCGAGTTCCGGAGGACTTCCGCGCTGATGCCGGCGAAAGAATCTTTCAGCACCTCTTCCGCCCGGCGGAGCATCTGGGTTCTGTCTTCCGCCCGTTCCTGCCAGGAGCGGGATTCCGCTTCGAGGCGGACGGAGCGGTCCCGGTACCGCAGCAGCAGAACCAGCAGCGCCACGCAGGCGATCAGCAGCAAAAAGGCCAGGAACCAGGGAAAAAATGGGGGAATCATAAGAAAAAATAAGCAATCAGATGGGGGTGGCGTAGGGGATGCCGTCCGTTTCTTCCACGGGTTCGGCCAGGGGGATGTTATCGTCGCTGCCGTCCAGCGGTTCCGCATAGGGAATGCTCTCTTCCGAATCCGGTTCCGCCATGGGAATGTGCCGTTCACACATGTTGGCGGGGGCCTGGTAGCCTGCGGAGGTTTCAAAATACGCAGTCTTGGCGTACTGGCAGCCGGAATGGGCCAGTTGATTGGATTCCCGGCAGACGAGTACGGCCTGTCCTTCCGAACCGGGACGCGTACGGATGGCGTTGGCGGGATAGCCTTCCTTCTGGGCGGCAAGCATAATATCCACCCAGACGGGCAGGGCCAGGGTGCCTCCGTAGCCTTTTTCCAGAATTTTGGTGGAGGAATCGAACCCTACCCATACACTGCAGGTGAGGTTGGACGTATATCCGGCGAACCAAGCGTTCGTATAATTATTCGTGGTTCCGGTTTTGCCGCCGCAGGGGGATTTAAAGCCCAGCGTGGTAATTTTGCCTGCCGTGCCTCCGGGCTTGCAGACCTGCTGGAGGATGGAAGAGGTTATGTTCGCCGCCCGCTGGGAATAGACGGTGCGCTTGCTCTTGGTGATGGCGAAGCGCGGCTGGCCCTGGGAATCCGTAATATGGTCAATGATGTACGGCGTGGGGCGTACGCCCCCGTTGGCAAAAACGCTGTAGGCGCTGGCGATGTCCAGAGGGGACGCTTCCCACGTGCCCAGATAAAGGGCCGGGGTGCGGGAAATATTTCCGTGAAAGCCCGCCAGTTGTGCGGATTGAATGACATTGGACAAGCCGGCGCGGTTGCCGATGCGCACGGACATGGTGTTGCGGGAAAGGATGAGACCGAAGGAGGCCGGCTTCATGCCCCGGTACGTTCCGTCCGAATTGCGGGGGGACCAGTTGGCGGCTCCGCGTATTTCCCCGTAGGCAATCCTGTCATCCGAAATGCGGGTATCCGCAGAATTGCCCTGCTGGAAAAACGTGGCGTAAATAAAAGGTTTGAACAGGGAACCGGTCTGCCGCCTGGACTGAATGGCGCGGTTCAGCTTGGATTCTTCCGCGTCCCGGCCGCCGACGACGGCCAGAAGAGCCCCCGTGGCATTGTCCATGACTACGGCGGCGGATTGGATGTAATTGGGCATCGGCGGCTGCGTCTTTTCCTTCTGTTCCGCAGGGAGCGCCTTCCAGGCGGCCAGGGAGGCCTCATATTCCGCCTTGGTGGTCAGCTTGTTTTTCAGAATTCCCCTCTTCTCCCGCCTGGTCTGCAGGGAAGCCAGGTGCTTCTTGAAATCCTTGCGGGCTTCCAGCGCGTCCATGTGCTTATTGATGGCATCCAGCGTGGCGTTCTGCAGATCAAGGTCCAATGTGGTATGCACCACCAGCCCTCCCAGGCGGATGTCTTCTTCCTCCAGAATGGCGTCCAGCTCCCGGCGCACGAGACCCATGGCGTAATTTTCCTCAGACCGGGACTGGGGCGTCCGGGTGGCGATAGGCTCCGCCAGGGCCGCCTGATACTGCACTTCCGTAATCTTGCCTTCGTTTTTCAGCAGGCCAAGGACAATATCGCGCACTTTTTTTGCTTCCTCCGGATGTTTGATGGGGGAAAAATCATTTGGGCCGTAAATAATGCCGGCCAGGGTGGCGCATTCCGCCAGGGATAAATCCCGGGGTTCCTTGTCGTAATATCCCCGCGCTGCCGCCGCTATCCCCAGGAAGGTGTGCCCCCAGAAAATGCGGTTGATGTAAGTCTCCAGAATTTCGTCCTTCGTATAAGTGGCTTCAATGCGTTTCGCCAGAGCCACTTCCGTCAGTTTGGAATGCAGGTTGCGCTCCCGGTGGTTGTACGTAATTTTAGCGAGCTGCATCGTCAGGGTGGAAGCCCCCTGCGTAGCTCTCTTGTGCTTGAGCACCTGCGCAAAGGCGCGGCCCACGCCTATCCAGTCCACGCCGCCATGGTCGTAAAAGCGGTTGTCTTCGCGCAGGAGCAGGGCATCAATAAAAATGGGAGGAACTTCCTGAAGGGATACCCGCTTGCGGTTTTCCCCGTGCAGGGTGCCGATGGTGCGGTTTTTACGGTCCAGAATCACCGTGCGTTCCGGAATGTTGCTCTTTACCTCGGAAATGTCATAGCGGTTGGAAATGGCGCCGTAAAGGAACACCAGGATGGACCCGATCACGATGCCGACGAAGCAGCATCCCAGAAGGATGCGCAGGGGCCAGCAGATGAACCAGCGGATATTCCGCGTCAGGGAGCCGATGAAGCGGAACGGCATCAGCAGGACGAACAGCAGGGCTCCGAAAATCGTGAAACGCGGCCTGCGCATGGTTCCTGCGCGCGCGGGACGGCTTTCTTTTTCTCTTTCCGGACTGTCTTCAAAATCTTCCTTCGGAGACGGGCGGGAGGCTCGTCGCTGGGGCGGCGTGTCATACCGGGAAGGACCGTTGCGGGAATTCCCCGTTCTGCGGGTAGGGCCGGGAATGACGGCCGGCTCAGGATCTTCCTGCGGCAGCCCGGGGTAGGATGGACGGGGAACGGGCCTTTTTTTGCGTTCCGTCCGGGAACGGGAAGACATTTCTCCATCTTGGATGCGTTCCCTCCAGGAGGCGTCATGTCGTTTCCTTGATTTGTCGTTTAACCCCATCCGTGGGATGGACTTTATCATAAATAACCGGAATGGTCTAAGCAAAAGATGTGGCGCCATGTCGCAATCCATAGACAAAATTCTGCCGTTTTGAACGTTTATACAGTAGGGTATGTCCTATCATTCGATTATCGGTAATTTCATGATATCATTATTGAGAATGACGAGTTTTCGCTACTTGGTCGTTGGGGGGCTTGTGTCCCTGTTGTTGGGAGGGGCGGGCCTTGCGGGGAATGTTTCTTCCATGGCGGATTTGCAGAAACATGTGCATAAAGTGGCCTCCAGCGTTACGGCTGCTACAGTGGCTCTGGTTTCCGACGGGGGGGAGACGGGCAGCGGCGTCATTGTCACTCCGCAGGGCCTGATTTTGACTGCGGCCCACGTCGTGGGCGGCGATGAAATCATGCGTGTGGTCTTTGCCGACGGGCGCGTAGTCAAGGGCCGGGTGCTGGGAGCCAACTTCACGCGGGATGCCGCCATGGTGCAGATCATGGACGGAGGAAACTATCCCCATGTGGAACTGGGGGAATCCGACGGTCTTCATGTGGGGGATTTTGTGGTGGCTCTGGGCCATTCCAAGGGATTTGACCCGGAACGCCGCGCGCCCATCCGCATGGGAAGATTGTGCACGGACGGAAAGCAGCGCTTCCTTATTTCGGAATGCACGCTGATTGGCGGAGATTCCGGCGGCCCCCTCTTTGACCTGTCCGGCAGGTTGGTTGGCATCCATTCCTCCATTGGCCCTATGTTGAAAATCAACAACCATGTCCCTGTTTCCGTTTTCAGGAGAGACTGGGACAAACTGCTCTCCGGCAGGCATTGGGGCCAGCTGGGCCTTCATCCCATGGCGGACCCCGAATCTCCTGTGCTCGGGTTTGCCATGATGGACGTGCTGGGCGTGGACGGCGTGGTGGTGGAAGATGTTGTGGTGAATTCTCCGGCGGACGCCGCCGGCATCCGGCCGGGGGACGTCATTACCCACATGGACAGCCGGAGCCTGCGTTCCGTGAGGGATATGCTCCGTGAACTGGGGAGGCACCGTCCGGGGGAAACCGTTCCCTTGGTGGTGGTGAGGAAAGGTACGGCTTACAAGGCGGATCTTACATTCGGCAGGCGCGGCGACCTGATGTCCGGCCTGAAATACCAGGAACAAACTCAAGGATGATGATGAAATATTTATGGGCGGCATTCGCGGCGGCTTCCGCGTGTGCCCAGGAAATAGCTTCTCCCCTGCCTCCGGACCAGATGATTGCGCCGGAGGACAAAAGCGTGCTGGACAGCCAGGCCAAGGAGATTTTCCGGGAATGGGACAAAGTGGCTGTTCCGGTGGGGCAGTCCGTGGTGGCGCTGGTTGCCGGCAATGCCCAGGTGGCTTTGGGAACGGTTGTGGGGAAGGGAAAGGTCCTCACCAAATTGAGCGATCTCCAGAAGGAGCGGCGTCCGGTCATGCTGGTGGATTCTTCCGGGCGGGTTTATGACGCCAAGGTGCTCTTTGCCCTTCCGGAGCATGATCTGCTGATGATGGATGTGCCGGGGCTTCCCGCTCCTCCCATTGACCTGAATTCCTATGTGCAGGCGAAGGAAGGGGACGTGATTGCAGCCGTATCGCCCACGGGGCATGTGAGCGACTTCGGAGTCGTTTCCGTGGCCCAGCGCAGCCTGAGGGCGGATGACCAGCCTTATCTCGGCATCGTTTCCGATCCCCGCTGGGACGGGGAGGGGGTCATGATAGGCGGCGTGGAAGCCGGCAGCGGCGCGCACCGCAGCGGCTTGATGGCCGGCGATGTGTTGATGAAGCTGAATGGAAAGCCGGTGGACGGAATGTACTCCATCCGTGCCGCTATGGTCGGGGTGCGTCCCGGTGAGACGGTTCCCGTGGAAGTAAGGCGGCGGAACCAGGTAGTGGAGGGAAAACTCCTCACGGGGCCCAGGCCCAAAGTGATGAAATTCCCGCAAAAGCGCCTTGATATGATGAACTCCATGGGCAACCGGATGAGCCTGAAAAGGGATGAATTCCCTTTGGTCATCCAGTCGGACATGACCTTGTTCCCGGAACGGGCCGGATGCCCGGTCATTGACGTCAACGGAAAATTTGTAGGTTTGGCCCTGAGCCGGGCCGGACGCACGGAGACCTATATCCTGCCTTCCTGGATATGCAGGGAACTGGTGGAAGGAGTGCTCCCGCAGGTGCAGCAATACAAGGCGGGACGCGGAGAAAACATTCCGGAGGCCCAGCCTGTGGATGAT
Organism: Akkermansia sp. UNK.MGS-1; assembly: GCF_000980515.1. Classification (NCBI taxonomy): domain Bacteria; kingdom Pseudomonadati; phylum Verrucomicrobiota; class Verrucomicrobiia; order Verrucomicrobiales; family Akkermansiaceae; genus Akkermansia; species Akkermansia sp. UNK.MGS-1. Next base: position 15,827 of record NZ_LBCB01000006.1, read on the forward strand.
TCCTATGACGCCCGGCGTCTGGAAGAAAACCGGCGAAAAGTGGAAGATAAGATGAGCCGTCAGGGTCTGGTGCCCAAAGTTTATTAAGCCTGCCCGGATGCCGGAGGGCAACGAGTGAACCTTCCGGCGAACCGTCTGGCTTCAGGATCTCTTTCTTCGTATGGGAGCATAGGCGGAATGCCCTGTCTCCCTACTGGGGTTCCGTTGGCTTTTTTGCGGGAACCGTTTCCGGCGTCAGGAACAGTCCGCCTGCCGCATTGGAGCCGCGGGAAATAGGGCGGGCGTTGTTCCCGTGCCGGAACAATGTCCGGAGTGGTTTATTCCTTCGCTCAGTGGCGGCTGGGGAAGCAAAACGAGAAATAAAAAACGGGCAGAAATGCCCGTTTTTCTGAATAATCCGGATATGCTCAAGAGCCGCTTCCGGCTTCCCGGATATTGGAAGAAAACTTACTTGTCTGAGGAAGCCGCCCCCGGTCTTTCCTTGAAAATCATCAATTCCGTCAAAACGACGGTGCGGCCGGTGGAATCCGGGGAAATAATCATGACCACTTTTCGTCCCGGGTAGGTCGTCAGCATCATGCCTCTATCCTTCACCTTGACGACTTTGCCGTTCTTCAAACGGGTCATGTACGTCAGATTGGCGGGGGTGGTGCGGGAAATGTTGCTGTCTGTAGAGTTCTTGCCGAAAATGTAAGTGGATTTGCTGGGCAGTTCGATAGCGCTCTTTTCTCCCGAGGGAGGTTTGGGAAGTTCCAAAGTGAACGTGCGTCCGGTCAGGTTCTGGATGTAAACGCAGTTCAGCGGCAGTTCCGACTCATTAATAAAATCCAGCGTCAATTCCCCTTTGCTGTTTTTGCCGACCAGAGCCAGGGTTTTGGAGCCAAGATCGGGCGGCAGGGGCTTGCTGACGAGTTTATTGGTCGGCATGCCTTTCTGGTCCAGGCCCCCGAACAGGGTAATGATCTTGCTCCTGGGGTAAACGCTGCGGCGTCCCGGAAGGGCGGCGCGGATTTCCACTTTTTCCAGCCTTTTGGAATCAATAGGCATGTAAATGGGAGAAGGAAGAGACATGGGCTCCTTCAGAACGAACCGGATGCCGTTGACGGCGGCTGGCGGCAGGGACTTGTCCACAGTATCGGCCGCCGGAGCATTTGCTGCCGGTTGGGCCGGTTCCGGCCTGGAGGGGGTGCGGCTTTGTCCTTGGGCGAAGGAAATGCTTCCGAAAAGGCAGGCAAAGGCCAGGATGGGTAAAATACGCATATATTCTGGGTTCTGGGGAATGAAAAAGTTTTGATACGTTGCATAACCCTTTGGCGGATAACCGCATAGAGGAAATGCGGAAGGGCATGGGCATCGGTCCGCGCAGCGGAGCGCGATGGCAGGCCCCTGACGGGCTTTTATCCCTTGTGAAGTACATGAATGGGAGTAAAGGTGCAAGCGAAAAATAGGGGATTAAGGGATAAAAATCCCTGAGGGAGGGCGCTCCCTGTCCAACGGGTACGCCGGAACTCCTTCTACCGGACACAAAAGCGCCGCTTTCCCGGGAAAGGAAAAGCGGCGTGAAACGGAATGGAAACGCGCTCCCTTTGCTACACTTCTTCCGGGGACAGCCAGCGGAAGGAGACGATATTGAACTTTCTGCCAAACGCCTTGTTCACGGCGCTCAGCTCCGTATCCTCCAGCGCGCCGCTCTTCATGTTGACCTTCCGGGCAGGAGTTTCCGGGCTGTTCACCGGATCCACGTAGTTGATCCCCCTCTGCACCACCGCTTCGCACCACGCGCGCGACAGCACCACCCCTTCGCGGTTGGTCAGCTCCCCGTAGGCGCGCACCGTAAACGTATCGTCCCGCGTCGTCAGGATGTTGCCCAGCACCGCCAGCACGTCCGACTGGATCAGGTAGCCGGGGGCGGCCGTATACACCGACCCCCTGGCCGCGTCCTGGTTCGGATAGCCTCCCCTGGGCGCGATCACCATGTCGGAGAGTTCGTCAAACGTGCTGTTGATGGAGCTCTCGTCAATAGCCGCCTGAAGCGCTCCCTTCACCCCCATTTCACCGCTCTGCAGGCGGCGGTTGACAAAGTCGGACATGTTCAGGAAGGGCCCCCTTTTCCTGACTTCCTTGACCATGTTCCGGGCCAGGGACCTGATCTGGGAGTCGCTCAGGGTTCTCAGGTCCGACCACGCCATGGCCTCCCCGTCCGGGATGCCCTGGGTCACCCCTATCGAGCCGTAGTCGTCCACGTGGGACTTGTCGCTGCTGGCCACCCCGAAACGGGAAAAGGCCGTCTGGGAGTTGCCGAGCACGGAAGGCCTCCCGTTTCTGGAATAAAGGATTTTGCGCTTCTTGAGCCCCAGCAGGGTGGCTTCCCAGGCGCGCTGGGAGGTGGAGTTGACATTGAATCCGCCGGCGACGGTGAGGTACTTGGAGGCATGCTTGTAGCCCTCGTCCGTCCTGGCGAGTTCTTCGACGACAGCTTCCGAGGGTTTGCCCTGAAGGTCGGGCATGAAGCGGCGGTTGGCGATGCCGGAGGCCCTGTT
>NZ_LBCB01000006.1:18772-23947 GCF_000980515.1 Akkermansia sp. UNK.MGS-1
CTACGCCCGGCACGCCGGACTGGTAGGCGAAGCGTTTGGCGATGGCCGCCCTGGAGTCGCTCCTGTACCATCCCGGGGTGAGGCGGCATCCGGCAAAGCCGGCCAGGCTGGAGGGCTGCTGGAAGGGAAGCTCCGCGGCGACAATCTTGTTGACCTGCTCGGCTCCCGGCCCTCCGAAGGGGGAGAGCCTGGTGCCGTCATTGGAGAGGATGTTGGAGATGGTAATCGGGAAGAAATCGCTGTTGGCGTTCTTGACTTCAAACTGGTACGGGCTGTAGAGGCGCCCCAGTTCGGAGGCGGTGGGCATCTGGCCTCCCCAGAAAAGGGGGCTGGAGTGCTGCCATGTCTTGGCCCGGTAGTCCTTGCCCTCCGGATAGGCTCCAATCACGGGGGGTTTGCCCCATTTTACCGATACTCCATAGTAGGCGACAAACGTGGAGTCCAAAGAGGGCGTGCCGTATTCGCCCGCTTTTTTAGCTTCTTCATTGGTCCCTTCGTTGCGTTCCCACATTTCTGCGGGAAGTTTAATTTGGTCAACAAGAGGTTTTTCCCAGGCACCCCAGTTCAGGTTGAGGATGGCCGGCATGGTCTTGGAGAAAATTTCTATTTCCGCCGTGCTTTTCCCATTCAGGGAAGAGGAACTGTTCATTTTGTTGGGATCCATCAGGCCGGCCCCCATCACGAAGGTTCCCAGGGCTTTGGAGGCACCCTTGTCTCCGTATTTGACGGCGAGAACATGATTGTCCGGCGTTCCGTTGAGCCGGCTGGTATCTTCCGCGAAGATAACGGAAGCCTTGGCAATGCCTACCTGGTTATATCCGCTGCCGTCCAGAAGTTCATAACGGACGCCGTCCGTCAGGTTGACGGCATAAGAGCTGACTTGTCCCGGTTCCTGGGACCATCCCTCTTTGAGCGGGAATCTGTCCGGTTTGAAATCACCGCTGTTGGGCTTTGTTTTGTAAACTTCGTTACCGTTGGCGATGTTGGAAACGACCGGCTGGGCAAAGACGATGATCTCGCCTGCTTTCAAGGTGGAAGGCTCTCCCTTGACGGTGGAACCGTCACTGTTAAGTTTGGCCGTAGTTCGGAAAGAGGCGCCGAAATCCGCCACCTGGCGGTTGTTATAAGAAGCGTTCAAATAGGGGATCAGGCAGGATTCTCCATAATTGGAGAGTGCATTCTCATCCAGTTGGTTCCATGCGAATTTAACATTATGGGAAAGCAGCAGGGGCATGAAGCGGTGCTCGCCGAAGTAGGCGCCCCAGACACCTCCGTTGGCCCCGGTCAGCTTCATATCCACATTATACGGATTCCACCAGACGTACACGGGAATGACGGCAATACGGAAGTCGATCCATCCTCCACGGTTGGGATGCTTGTTGCCGTGTTTGACGTAGTTAAGTCCTACAAAGGAATAAAAGCGCAGCAGGATGGGGTGGCGCATGTACGTGTAGCGGTTGTCCATCATTTCCATGCTGGCTGCGGAGTCCGCCGCAATCAGCGTGCTGGGAGCGCTTCCATTCCATTGAAGGGTGGCGGAGGCATCCTGGCCTTCCCTCTTCGTGGAGGAGTCCCACACGTTCGCCCAGAGGTAAAGCTGGTTCCAGGAGCCGATCGGCCGGTTCTGGTCCGACGGGTTGCCGTCCTCGGACGTGTACGGACGCAACCCTATGTCCGCCGTATCGCCGCGAAATTCTTCAGGAAGTTTTTCCTGGGAAAACATAATGTTGAGGTCTTTCTTAAGACCGCCGAATTTAGAATCCGTCAGCAAACTGGAAGAAACCAGAGAGATGTCGTGGTAAACGTCACCCAAATCCTTCAAACGTCCGTTTTTATTGTTGGCCAGCAGAGAATCAAGAGAGATAAGCTTTCTGACTGCGGACATGTCGTTCCCGGATCCCGCCGTCATTACGGAAGAAAGATTGAGAGACTCCAGATCGGGGCCGGGCGTATCCCAGGTGGAACGCAGCACCGTCAGGGCATCCGTACTTTCTTCAGAAGCATGCGGCATCAAATTGATACGCGCTTTCTGGTTTTCCCCCGTGACCCACCAGGCTATATATTTACGGGAGTTAGCATTCTTTTTCAGTCCTGTGGTCTTGGAGGAATCATCTACGCGCACCATGCGGGCGTAGATTTCCTTTTTATCCTGATTCCTGGCTCCAACGGATGTCCCTATCGTGCCTGGTCCCACCAGGGCGACGCTGCGGAAGTTCTGGTTAGAGAGAGAACGTTTGCCCAACAGATTTTTACCCGCTTCCAGAGAACTGAGCCTGCGCAAATCAGGGTCGGAAATGAGCCAGCGGCGGAACATGGATTTTCTTCCTGTATCATAGGTGGCCGAGATGTTCATACCCTCGGAGTTATTCGTATTGAGCCAGGAATCCCAGCTGTTCCAGACACCCAGAATATAAGGGGCGTTTCCTTCGCTGGTTCCGGAAGAAAGAATGCCGGAATTGGCGGAAACACGCTGGTCAGGGCCCAATTCACACTGAAGCTGGCCCAAAGCTACTTCCAGGGAAAATCTGGCGAGGGATTTGGCCTCCGCCGCAAAAAGCTGTTTCTCGGAAATACGGACCTGTGAAGATGCAATGGTTAAAAGGCCGACGCTGAGGAGGGCTAAAAGCATCATCAGGGTAATGGTGGCAATCAGGGCAAACCCCTTGCTGACATGCCTGACAGGACGTTTAGTGAAAAGTTTGATCTTCATGAAAATGATGGGTTTCGGCAGGCCCCTTTCCGTTCGAGTGTGAGGAGGAAAAACCTCTGCTGTCACAAAGGTGCGAAGAGCCAATTCTTAACTCTAGCCAATACAAAAAAGAGGCAGTTCATGCAAGCTCAAAGTTGGTTCAACAGGGCACACGTTGAGCAGAGCAAACAGGCTCCGGGACAATTGGAAAGAAAAATAAGGCAAGAAAAATCGCATTTTTATCCAATTCCGTTCTTAAAGGTTTATATTATGATTTTTATAGAAAAATCGGATTCTAAATTCGGTGGATTAAAAAAAGACTTGAATATCATATTTTCTCAAGAAAAACTGCCTGCGGAATTTCGTGGCGATACGGCGGACATAGGGTTGCGTCCGTACACGTCTGAGGACGGCAACCCGTCGGACCGGAACCGGCCGATTGGCTCCTGGAACCAGCTTTACCTCTGGGCGAACGTGTGGGACTCCTCCACGAAGAGGGAAGGCCAGGATGCCTCCGCCACCCTTCAGTGGAACGGAAGCGCTCCCAGCACGCTGATTGCGGCGGATGCCGCGGCGAACCTGGAGATGATGGACAACCGCTACACGTACATGCGCCATCCCATCCTGCTGCGCTTTTATTCCTTTGTAGGATTGCTCCTGACAAATCACCAAAACAAACCGCTCAATGATCTTTTAGATGCAGATGGAGGATATCACGCTAGAACAGGAGGCGGGTTTGTTGATGTTAATTTGGCCATTATCCCCGTGTACGTCTGGTGGAATCCATACAATGTGGACATGAACATGCAAGGAGGAGATGGTTCCCCCTGGGGAGCGTATTTTGGAGAATACAGATTTATGCCGTTATTAACTAGCGGTAATTTTGATGTATGCAATATCGGAAAAAGGGAATTTTACGGTATAAATGAGTCTTGGATGAAGGATTTGACGAGAAAGTATGAACACCCGATGACCCCGTACAATCGAAACAGTCAGGGAGTGTGGAAAAGATTTGGAATGCGGCAAATTGCAGATTTTGGAGCATCATTCAGAACCGATACGGCTATTAGCAATGCTTCCATAAAGAAAGGCGCTATTCCTGTTCTAAAATCAGGGGAAATAGTCATTTTTTCCCAGCCGGTAGCTTCATACGAGGATATTATTACAATCAAAAGAGATAATACGGATAGTTATGTGGATGGGTTGCCGTTTAAGGAAGGATGGAGCGCAAATCCCTCCCAGGTCTCTCCTTATGCTGTGGAATGGAAAGCAGGGTTACTCTATAAAAATCTGTCCGGGAGTGGCTGGGAAAATGAACCTTACTCCGGACTATCCAACCCAATAGGAACAGCAACAGCAAGTATTGACTTTGCTCAATCTTATGAAGAAATACAAGGTACATATTTAGACCCAGAAGGGGATAAAACCCCTGAAAACCATATTCTGGCTGATAGATTTACAGAAAATCATGATGCCCATTCTAATAAATTGGGAACTTTCGTGATGGGCGCAGGCTTAATGAATATTTCCGGGAATACTGCTCCCATCCAGTTGCAAGGAAGTTCTACGGAAGAACCCAAGGCTTTTGAGAAATATATGCCTGCCGTTCTTAATTTGAATTGGGGTGTCTGGCAAAAGCCCCTTGTCGATAAAATTCTTATCAAAGCGGTTTATTACAATAATCCTGGCAATCCTGGGCAAGAGAATGGGCAAAAGTTCAAAGAATGGCTCCAAGGCAAAGAGGGAGAACCTGACAAGGATCCTGAATTTGTCGCCTACTATGGAGTATCGGTAAAATGGGGCAAGCCCCCCGTGATAGGAGCCTATCCGGAGGGCAAGGACTACCGGGCCAAGACATGGCAGCACTCCAGCCCCCTTTTCTGGGGAGGCCAGATGCCCACCGCCTCCGAACTGGGGCGCCTCTACAGCCCGTACCAGTTTGAAGTCAAGAACGCCAACAGCGATTTCTTCCCGATTACCATCTCCAACATCCTCTCCAATGACGGCACCAGGCTCTCCCCCTTCGGAGGGCCGGGAGCCGAGCAGGTCAACAAGATTGTCGCCGCGGAGCTTCCCTTCCAGCAGCCCTCCAGCCTGGCCGGCTTTGCCGGATGCCGCCTCACCCCGGGATGGTACAGGAGCGACTCCAGGGCGGCCATCGCCAAACGCTTCGCCTACCAGTCCGGCGTGCCGGGCGTAGGCATCGGCAACGCTTTTGCCGATCCCATGCTTCCTGCCGACAAGGTTTTCTCCCACAACGAAATCATGGGGGACGCCGCCCTGGGGGACTTCTGGGACCACGGCCTGATGATCAACGACGCCCTCTGGGACTCCTGGTTCGCCTCCTCCCTGGCCGCCCGCCCTTCCAGCCTTGGGGGCACGGGCAGGGAAGAACTGAAAACCGTTCTTCAGCAGGCTTTCTCCACGGACGCTTCCTCCAACAGGGCCTCCGGCATCGCCAACCGCCGCTTCATGCCCGACCTTCA
>NZ_LBCB01000033.1:0-30167 GCF_000980515.1 Akkermansia sp. UNK.MGS-1
GGATTAACAGGGATCCTATCGCTGAAGAAGGGGGATGGAATTTGTACGGGTTCGTGAGAAATGTTCCCATGATATGTACGGATTACTTAGGAAAAGATACTCTGGGTGAATTAATATATGCTCGTTATGTTATAAACTTTTTGAGAGGAATAGGAACTGTAGTTCCTTTCCCTTCTAAACCTGCAATGATAGCTCAAATGAGAGATTCTGCAGGAATGCAAAGAACTTTTGAAGAAGCACTACAGCAAATTATAAAAGAAGAATTAGAAAATATAAATAATTATCCAAAAAGCATAGAGATAGATTTTGTAGACAAAAAGGATATTACTGCAAAATTTTCTGTCCATCTAGGATACGAGTCTGGGGTCCATCTTCATTCCTCAGGTTGGTGGTTAGGTCGCCCGCAAAAAGTATTAGGGTATGGAAAATTTAAAATTTGTGTAAAATCAAAAGATGATATTATTTTATTGTCTTCTGAAGGGGTATCTTTAGCTTGGTACGATGTAATTGACGCTAATCCTACAGAGGGAGATCCTGAATGGCAACAATTTTTGGAAACGATTGTTCAGGACAAAGTGGATTCCTCAGCGGCTTTTCCAATTGAAGTTTGGGGTAATTTTACATTTAGTGAATTGGAAACTATTATTAACTCTATTGATATTTAATATGAATACTTTATACAATAAAATTTATATAATTTTGTTAATAATTATTCTCAGTGGGTGCGATAAATCTCCTCCCCAACCCGATACATGGGAAAAAATGATGACAAATACTATGGGGGTTCCTCAGAATTCGTGGAGGCTGCATACTTCGATGCGGGGGAGAATAAGAATAATTTATATTTTCCAAACTGATCAGCAATGGACGGATTGCATTCACTTGCAGGCCTTGAAATTACAAGACGGACTGGACGCAAGAGTCTCTTATTCAGGCATAAGTACAGATAATATTCTGGATGTTTCAGGAGTAAAAAATGATTTTAATAAAGAAATAATAAAAAATCCTGAAATCTATTCATTAATAAATGAGGATTTCTTGAAAGGAGATCTTACACCTTATAGTATGTTGCATATTCGGGATAAATTTTTGGAAAAAGAATATAAAGAAACGGATAAACATGAATTTATAACATTCCCATTTGGTGAGATTTTCATATTGTATAAAAAAATAATTCAAGGAGATAAATATTTAGTCATAATAGCTATTTCTCCTCATGAGAAATAGTAACAATATAATCGGAATTATGCAGAATAATCTTGTCGGGATACTGCATGATTGCTGATACCGAAATTCAGTCATCAATCCCCTCTTAGCACTTCCGAACATGGTCCGTGATCAACTCGAATCTGGAAATTTCTTCCAGAAATATGATGTGTTCAATACCACAGGCCACTTTATCCGCACGCGGTTTTGCCATATGCAACACCGTCATTAGGAATTCCTTGACCATAGTATTAGCATTGCCAACTCCACTCTCAAATCTCCCTCTTCCTCCTTGGAACAACCCTTGATCAAAACATCAACGGGTATCTGGACGGTCGTGTACAACGCGGCCAACCGCGCGGTGAGCTTCACCAGCCGGGACGGCAGTACGGTGGTGGAATGCGGCTACGACTACCAGGGACGCCGCTACATGAAGAAGGTCACCGTCAACGGAACGGTCGCCAGCCATGAACGCTACCTGTACCGTGGCTACCTCCAAATAGCTGCCCTGGACATGCTCAACAGCCGGAACGTGCTTCGGACACTGTTGTGGGATCCTCTGGAACCGGTGGCCACGCGTCCCCTGGCCCTGGTGCAGGCCGCCTCTCTTTACTGCTATGGATGGGACTTCAACAAGAATGTGACGGAAGTCTTCGACGCGCGGGGAACGATCGCGGCAACTTACGACTACTCGCCCTATGGGACCGTGACCGGCACGGGCAGTCTCGTCCAGCCGGTGCAGTGGAGCAGCGAGATGAACGACGGCAAATTGGCTCTGGTCTATTACAACTACCGCTATTACAATCCCGCTGACGGCAGGTGGATCAATCGCGTCCAATCGCTGCAGAAGGAGGATGGAATTTGTATGGGTTTGTTGATAATGAAGTGGTATTCTCTATTGATTATCTCGGAAAAGAAACTAACGAATTTGGCTACACAATGACTATCCCTGCGGGTTACATACCCATTCTTCTTATTATTGAGGGAAGTATATCAATAGAAAAAAAGAAAAATTGTGTATGCATTGAAGCAAAATTACGAACAGATGTTGGTATAGGTGTAGGCATAGGACTTAAAATTAAACAAAAATGGTTGCCTATTCTGCCTGATATTGAATATTCTTTACGAACTATGGTTGCTGGATTAAGTAATGAAAAAATACTTAAAATTGACAATTGTAATGGTAAAACTTCAACATACTATCGGGAAGAATTATTAGGATTGTCTCATAGAATTGATGCAGGTATTACATTATCATCTTATATACAAGCATCTTATTCTATTGATTTTAAGATAAGTGCTGGGTTAACTTTGAATGCAAAACCAATATCTTTAACTTTAGATGCAACGGGGTATGTTAAGATTGCCGCTACTTTGAAAATTCCATTTGTTATAGATCAAACTGAAGAAATCTCTAACAAATCTTTTAATGAAAATAAAAAAATATGGTCTAAATAATGAACACGATATAATTAGTCATCTTTATTATGATTTACCCTGAATCTCCTTTAACTGGATATGAATATTTCGAATTAGTTTGTAGATGTATTTTTGTAATCCTATTTTTAAGAATCCTTGTTTGGATCAAAAAAAATACTCTTAATTTTTCATTTAATAACTTCCCTTTTTCAATTATCAAACTTACAATTTATTTATTTCTGATCTCTGGAATAATTGGAGTTTTGTCAACAATGTATCATGGTATAAATCTATTATGGGAAAACTTTTCGAATGAACTTTTAATATCATATACAGCATTAATTTTTTCTTATCTTATTATAGTCATTGAGTGTTTCAGAATAATAGATGTTTTGAAGAAAATCAAAAATAAATCTGCTTCCAATTGAAATAATCATGAAAAAATGTTTTCAGACTTGTTTTTATAAGAAGCTAGCGTATTACAAAGAACACAGGAAGAGAATTGAATCGGAACATTTTCCATATGATAAATAGTACCAGAACAATTGTATAAAAGATAACAAAAAATCATAAAAAATGTGGATCCCCTAAAAATCCTTATAATAGAATGACCGTAGCTACCTGTAACTAGCGGCGCAGGATATGCTGGACAACCGGAACGTGCTTCGGACACTGTTGTGGGATCCTCTGGAACCGGTGGCCACGCGTCCCCTGGTCTTGGTGCAGGCCGCCTCTCTTTACTGCTATGGATGGGACTTCAACAAGAATGTGACGGAAGTTTTTGATGGGTAGGGAACGATCGCGGCGGCTTACGACTACTCTCCCTATGGGACAGTTGGCAGCACAGGCAGTCTCGTCCAGCCCGTACAGTGGTCTAGTGAGATGAACGACGGCAAATTGGCTCTGGTCTATTACAACTACCGTTATTATAATCCTGCAGACGGCAGGTGGATTAACAGGGATTCGCTAAAGGAAGAGAATTTTTTAGAGATATATTTGAAAAAGGCTGTCCGGTAAAAGTCGTTTTTGCTGTAGCAGGATTCTTTCTGTTTGTTACTGTACGGCAGGGACTTTCTGCGCTTCCGGCACGGGCAACGGCGTTTTCCGGATGGTAACGGGCGTTCCTATGCTGGTTTGCCTGTAGAGAATTTCCGCAACATTTCGCGGCAGACGGACGCAGCCATGGGAAACAGGATGCCGCCGAACTTTCCCTACATGCAGGCCCAGCCCCGCGTTGGTAAGACGCTGCCAATAAGGCATGGGAGAGCCGTCAAAACGACCTCCCTCCGGTATGGGATCCGTGGATTCGGCATTGTAGTTGATGCATTTGCCTTCGGCATCATACATTTTGCCGTAGAGGTTGGAAGTATGGTCTTCCTTTTTGGAGATAACGGCGTAGTCCCCCGTTTTGGTCGGATAGGCTTTTACGCCGGAGGAGAGGGGGAAGTCCATGGCGACCAAGCCGTCCACCAGATACTGGCCCCGTTGTTCGTCCAGGCAGACGAAGATTTTTCGGGATTTTTTCGGCTGGCGGTTCAGCAAGGTATCGTCCTTATAGACGTCGTACGTTTTCCGGTAGTCCTTGCGGGCTACAAAATGAGCGTATGTGGAAGGATGAAACGGGTTTTTATATTCCGGAACGGATTTGTCCACGGCACGCGGATCCGGCAGGGCCGCATGGCCCGTGCCGGAGTGGGAACAGGACGCCCACCCCATGAGCACCACGGGGAAGGCGGCCAGAACAAGGAGAGGCTTCATAAGTGGTGGAACCGGGAGGATCCCCCGGATTACTTGGAACGCGGAATCGTCAACTTCTGGTTGATGTGAATCAGATCGGACTTAAGGCCGTTAGCCCTTTTAAGGGCCTTGACAGAGGTGCCGTTCCTGCGGGCGATGGCTCCCAGCGTATCGCCTTTCTTCACGGTGTAGGTGCGGGCCTTGGGAGCGGATTTACGGGAGGAGCTCTTTCTGGCAGCCGTGCTGCGGGAGGATTTGCTGCCGGCCGTGCTCTTCCGCGCGGATGATTTTTTAGTGACGGAAGGCTTGGCGGGGGGATTGTAAGCGTAGCTGGAAGAACTCTGAACCGGGCTGTAATGGCCGGATTCGTAAGCGGGATCAGAGCTTTCCGCGATCCACGGCGGGATTTCGCCGCTGGCCGGTTCCGCAGTGTCGTAACCGGCCGTGGAGGAATTCTGGGTGGAGCAGGAAGAGAGGGGGAATACCAGCGCGGCAGCGCAGGCGCAGGTTAAAATGAATGGCGTTTTCATGTGTGCCCTGTTCATACTAATTTATGATTTCGGATTCAAGGCGGTAGCGCGGATTGTCGGGATTTTTTTTCAGACCTTGCCCAGATTATAAAAGGTTTCCGCATTTCGGGTCGTCACATGGGCCAGATCTTCCAGGTTCATGCCTTTGGCAGCGGCGATGAAACGGGCTGTATGAATGAGATGGGCGGGTTCGTTCATGCGGCCCCGGAGGGGTTCCGGGCTGAGATAGGGGGAGTCCGTTTCCAGCATGATACGGTTTTCCGGGCACCAGCTTGCGGTTTCCGCCACTACGGGGGCGTTTTTAAAAGTAGCCACCCCGGTGAAGGAGACCATGCCGTCCAGTTCGTCAAAGATCCGCATGGCCTGAGCGGTATTTCCGATGAAGCAGTGAAATACGGGACGCACGCGGCCCGCGTAGTTCCGGGCAATAGCCAAGGCGTCCTCAAAGCTCGCGGAACCTTTCCGGTCCCGCGTATGCAGGACGATATTAAGGCCCAGGCGCTCCGCCAGGTCAAAGTGCCGTTCCAGAAGGTCCTGCTGAAGGCGGTGGAATTGTTCCGTTTCCCAGCCTTGGGGCGTCCCGTGGAAGTAATCCAGGCCCGTTTCCCCGATGGCGGCCAGGGGAACGTCCTGCGCCTTCCGGAAAAGCTGGTCCGCCCAGTCTGCCGGGGCGTCATGGGCATCGTCCGGATGGATGCCCAGCGCACAAAAAACCGCGCCGGGAAACTGGCGCGCCCACGCCGTGTTTGCCTCCCAGTCATCCATCCGCGCCCCCAGCGTAATCATGCGGTCAATGCCTTCCCGGAGGGCATGCTGGACGTAAGTTTCCCTGCGGGACTGGTCGAATTGAGCGGAAGCCAGATGGCAGTGCGTGTCAATAATCATGGTGTAAGGGACTGTGGCGGAACGGATGAAGTTTGTGGATATTTGCCGGCTTTGAAAAGTGCAAACGCAGAGCATGCCTGATTTTTCCTTGCCACGCGGAAGTGAAACGCACAAACTGCCCCGCATGAAATGTACGGCTTTGTGCATGTGCGCCGCCCTGCTGCCGGTGGGCTTCCTGCAGGCAGGAACCCAGCAGATAGAAGCGCCGCAGGAGGGCTCCGTTATCAGTTTCCATCTGGAAAACGATATGTTCGTGGGGGATGATGATAATTATACCAACGGCGTCCGCTTTGCGTGGATGTCCGGCACCACGTCCCGAAGCCATACGTTTTCCGGCATGCTGGGAACAGTGCTGGGCGGCACGAACGCCTCGGATTCCTGGCGGCGGTTCATGGGCATGAGCGGTTCCGCCAACCTGCGCCAGCAGTGGGGCCTGGACCTGACCCAGCTCATGTACACCCCGGAGCAGAAGGCCACCTATCCCATCTACAACCAGCACCCCTATGTGGGCAACCTGACGCTGGGGCTGACCTCCCTGGTTAAGAATGAAGACCGGGCCAATTCCCTGGAGCTGCAGCTCGGCACCACGGGCACGAATTCCCTCGCCAAGGGCTCCCAGCATTTCATCCATAAGCTGTGGGGTATGGAGCAATGGCCCGGCTGGGCCAACCAGCTCCCCGGAGAGATAACCGCCAATTTGTTTTTCAAGCGGTATTACCGCCTGCGCGGACTGGAGAAGCGCTACGGCTCCGGTTTTGAAACGGATGCCCTGGCTTACTGGCATGCGGACGCCGGCACAGTAAAGGTGCAGGCGGGGGGCGGCATGTCCTTCCGCTTCGGCTATAATCTGGGCAATACTTCTCCGGAGAACAGCATTCGCGGCGCGACCAGCGCAGCGCCTCCCTTCGTTTATAACAGGATGTCCGTTTCCAATTGGGGGTATTACGGTTATATTCATGCTGCCGTGCGAGCCGTGGCTCATGACCTGTATCTGGATGGTACGGTGTTTCGTTCCTCCCCCAAGTATGTGAACAAGTATCCCGTAGTGGGAGAATGGGGTTATGGCTTCGGCCTCCGGTACAAGCGCTCGGAATTGCTTTTCGGCCTGCATTACATGACCAAGGAGTACACCCAGCAGGAATCCATGCAGTGTGTGGGCGTTCTCCAGCTCCGGCATACTTTTTAACGGCTGCGTTTGCAGGCCGTTCATAAACGCAACAGCAGCTTGCAAAGGGCAAGTTTGCTGTTAGAATTAGAATTGCGGATTCGTATGTAACAGGACAATCCGTTTGTGCATATCAACTCCGACACATATTGATTTCATGAGAACGACCAGATCCTGGCTTTTATCCTGTACCGCGCTGGCGGTAAGTTCCGCCATGTGCGGCCTGGGAGCACCGGGCGATTCCGCCCCCGCGCCAGCCCCCACAGGGCTGGAATGGGAACAGGAACAAAACCTGCATTTGAATAAGGAAGCTCCAACCGCCTTTTTCGCGTCTTTCAGCGATTTGCAGTCCGCCTTGAAAGTGCTGCCTGAAAACAGTAAATGGCGCAGGTCCCTGAACGGTCAGTGGAAGTTCCACTGGGCGAAGGATCCCCAGAGCCGCCCGGTCGATTTTTACAAGCCGGATTACGACGTAAAGGACTGGAAGGAGATTAAGGTGCCTTCCTCCTGGCAGACTCAGGGTTACGGCACCCCTATTTATTCCAATCAGCCGTATCCCTTTGAACGCTCCTGGCCTTATGTAATGAAGGAGCCTTCCAACAAGAATTATACGTCCTACAAGGAACGGAACCCCGTAGGTTCCTACCGCCGCACTTTTGAAGTGCCTGCGGACTGGGACGGCAGGGAAGTGTACATGCAGTTTGACGGAGTGGATTCCTTCTTCTACCTCTGGATCAACGGGCAGTATGTAGGTTTTTCCAAAGATTCCCGGAATCCGGCCCGTTTTGACATCAGCCCCTACCTTAAGAAGGGGGAGAATGTGGTGGCCGCAGAGGTGTACCGCCATTCCGACGGAGCATATCTGGAATGCCAGGATATGTTCCGCCTGTCCGGCATTTTCCGCAATGTTTCCATCTTTGCGCTGCCGAAAGTTCACATCCGCGACTTTTTCGCACAGGCCAATCCGGTGGACCAGAGGGATTGGGCTTTGAATATTGACCATGCCAAACCGGGGACCGTGGACGGCGATTGGCGCCTTCAGGTGGATGTGGATGTTCGCAATCTGTTTCCGGCAACGGAAAAGCTGGACGGCTGCACGGTTTCCATGGCCCTTTATGACGCTGCCGGAAAACTGGTAGAACCTGTCAAGCCCAAGGATGCGCCATATGACGGCGTGTTGGAAAAGCCCTTGCGCATTACCGGCATGAAGGATTTTAAAACTTCCCTGCTGGGCATTTATTCCAAACCCAGACTATGGTCTGCGGAGGAGCCCAACCTGTACACCCTGGTACTGACGCTGAAGCGTGACGGGAAGACGGAAGAAATGGTTTCCTCCCGCGTGGGTTTCCGCAATGTGGTGATTAAGGACAGCGTGTTCCTGGTAAACGGCCAGCCGGTGAAGGTAAAGGGCGTGAACCGCCATGAAAGCCATCCGGAAACAGGGCATTACGTGACTCCGGAGCAGATGGAGGAAGAAGTGCGGATGATGAAACGCGCCAATATCAACCACGTGCGCTGTTCCCATTATCCCGCGGATCCTTATTTTTATTACCTCTGTGACAAGTACGGCATTTACGTGCAGGATGAGGCCAACATCGAGTCCCACGGCTATTACTATGGCAAGGAGTCCCTTTCCCATCCCATTGAGTGGATGCCGGCCCACGTGGACCGCATCATGGCGATGGTGGAGCGCAACAAGAACCATCCCTGCGTGATTATGTGGTCCCTGGGGAATGAAGCCGGCCCCGGCCAGAATTTCCGCAGTGCGGAAAAGATGGTGAAGGCCAGGGATATGTCCCGCCCCACCCACTACGAACGCAATAATGACATTGTGGACCTGGGGTCCAACCAGTATCCGTCCGTGGACTGGACGCGTTCCATGGCGGGCAACAAGGATTTTCCCAAGCCCTACTATATTTCCGAGTACGCACACAACATGATGAACGCCATGGGCAACCTGGCGGATTACTGGGAGGCCATCGAGTCTTCCGACCGCATTATGGGCGGCGCCATCTGGGACTGGGTGGACCAGGGCTTGTACAAGACCCTGCCGAATGGAGAAAAGATGCTCTGCTACGGCGGCGATTTCAACGACCATCCCAATAGCGGCCAGTTTGTGTTCAACGGCACCATCCTGTCGGATCGTACGCCGGAACCGGGTTATTTTGAAGTCAAGCACGTCTATCAGAATATTTCCACATCTTTGACGGACAACGGCAGGATTTCCATTTTCAACAAGAATTTCTTTACGGACCTTTCTCCATACGACATTACCTGGACCCTCACGGAAAACGGCAATGCAGTGGCTGAAGGCAGGCTGGACACGCCTCCGGCCGGTCCCAGAGAAAAGATTGTGGTTCCCATTCCGGACATTCCCCAGTTGAAAAACCGGAAACCGGGGGTGGAGTATGCCTTGCGCATAAGTTACAAGCTGAAGAAGGACAGGGGGTGGGCCAAGAAGGGATATGAATTGGCCTTTGACCAGCTCCAGCTTCCCGTGCAGGGAGATCTGCCTGTGTTCAAGGCTCCTGCGGGCAAAGTCAGCCTCAGCACGGACAAGCATACCGTTTCCGGCAAGGATTTTTCCGTGCAGTTTGACGCGGCCACCGGGGAACTGGCCCAGTTCACGGTAAACGGCAAGCCTCTGTTTAAAACGCCCATGGCGGTGAACGCCCTGCGCGCCGCCTCCAGCAATGAGCCGGGCGTCATGGCCAAGAGCATGGCTAACGGCCTCCGTGAACTGAAGCATGAACTGCTCAGTTACGAAGCCATTGATAACGGCAATAGCGTCACCGTCAAACAATCCATCAAGGTGAGCGGCAAACAGGCTGAAAACATCAGCGGCTACGGCGATACCAAGACCACCATCACGGCCAGGAAGCAACCCCTGAACGATACGAACACCCATTTCATCAATAATTTGGAATGGACCATCTATGCGGATGGAACTGTCGTCTGCCAGTCCGTACTGCTTCCGCGCGGCAATCCCCTGGAACTGCTGCGCCTGGGATACGAACTCCAGTTGCCGGCGAATATGGACAACGTAGCCTATTACGGGCGCGGGCCGGAAGAAAACTATGCGGACCGCAAGAGCGGCATGCCTCTGGGCGTGTATAAAACGACAGCCTGGGATTCTTTCTTCCCGTACGGCAGACCGCAGGATTGCGGCAACCATGAGGATACCCGCTGGGTGGCCGTTACGGACGACAAGGGGAACGGCCTGCTTTTCGGTTCCGTGGGCGCACCGTTCGCTTTCTCCGCCCTTCCGTATACCACCACGGATTTGATCCTGGCAAACCACCCCGTGGAACTGCCGAAGACGACGGATAAGACCGTGCTGGTTCTCTCTTCCGCCACGCGCGGCCTGGGGGGTGCTTCCTGCGGTCCCGGCCCCATGGGCAGGGACATCATCAAGGCCAACAAGCCCTACCCGATGTCCTTCTTTATGCGGCCCATTACCGCCAAGTCCTACAAGGGGGAAATCCGCGTGCCTGCGGCCCGGCTGGATATGACCATGCTGACCCGCACGGACAAGTATACGGTCAAGAGCGTAACCAGCCAGGAGCAGGGCGAAGCGGACGCCGAATTCGCCATTGACGGTGATCCCGGCACCTTCTGGCACTCTGAATATAATAAAACCGTGACCAAACATCCGCATGTACTGGTCGTGGACCTGGGTAAGGAGCGGGAATTCTCCGGAATCACTTATCTTCCACGTCAGGATGGCGGCAGCAATGGCCGCGTGAAAGATTATTCCGTGGACGTGAGCACGGACGGAGAGAAATGGCAGCCTGCCGCCAAGGGCTCCTTCCCGGACAGTGCTGACCTGCAGGAAGTGAAATTCCAGGCTCCCGTCAAGGCGCGTTATTTCCGTTTTTCCGCCCTTAGTGAGGCGCAGGGGCGGGATTACGCCGCCGTAGCGGAACTGGATATCATTCCCGTTAAGAAATAACTCCTGCGGTTTTTACCGTTTGAACAGGCGCCCCGCCGCTCTTTCCGAGTGCGCGGGGCGTTTTATTTGCCGGGCTCCATGGGTTTTCTGGAGGGAAAATGCAGAAGAAGATGGAGGATGAACAATTGGCAGAACAAAAAACCCTGTACGGAAAATACCCGTACAGGGGTTTGATGAAAAGGGAAGCTTCTATTTCCGTTTACGGCGTACCATCAGGGCCGTCAAACCCAGCAAGCTCATGGTGGCTGTCGCGGGTTCCGGGATCAAAAGCTGGATGGTATTGTTTTGCAGATTGATGTTTCCCAGGATGCATTCGGTGTAGTAGTCAAGCTCGTTTGTTAGAGCCTGCTCCTTGGTCGTAAGCCACAGATCGAACGTCTCGGTGCCGGATATATCTATATTATCGTAATTAAGCAGACTGTCGCTGGATACGTCTTTAAAGACAAAAAGAGCTGTTTCTCCATCCTGTCCCGTCACCATTAGATAAACCGGGGATGTCAGAGAAGAAGAGTAATCTCCGGACAAGTTAAATCTGCCGTCAGCGACGCCGCCATTTTGCTCTTCCGGTATATTTGTCAACGCGCTGGTGAAGTTGTTCTGCATGCTCATCAGATCACTGTATTTCAGTTGATCCTGTGCATACGAATTGCCTTGGAAGTTCCATCGGCTGGTGGTCACATCATAACTCCAAGTACCGCTGCTGAAGGTGCCTAAAATGGCATTGCCTGCATTCAGCGGTTCTCCGAGAGAATTGATTAGGGAATATGCGGAGGAATCGTCATTGCTGATATTGAAACTGTCCGCTAAGGCAATTTCTCCAGAAAAGAGAGCGCAGGCGGTGAAAGCATTGGTGAAAAGGGAGCGATAGAACATGGCTGGTTATTTGTTGGTTTGATGTTTGCTGGACACCGTGATGTAGGAAGGTGTCTTGGAAGATTCGTAGTAGATGGAAAAAACTCCGCTGAAGGGGATATTGGAAACATCCTCTCCATTGTCCTGACGTTTCCAGGAACCGTTGTTGTTGACGACCTTGACCATGGCATTTTTGTCATCTGCGGGAATGTTGATGACGGCGTCATCAGGCAATTGCAAAGCTATTTCAGCCAAAGTCTGGGAAAGGGGCAGGCGAGTGTGAAGAAGGGAATTGAATGTGGGAACGACCAGCTTCTGATTCTTCAGGGATACTTCCCCAATGACCACAGCTGTAACATCGGAACCAGCTTTGCGCGTAATGGTCAGGGGTTCATGGCTGAACACCGGCATATTGCCGATATTTTCCGTAGATCCCCTTCTTCTCCATTCATTTCCAGAATAATAAGCGGCAAGCTTGGTGGTTGCCGAATTAAAGATATTAACCGTGTCTGCAGACATGGCGGAGCCGCTTTTCAGGCCAAACTGGTTGTCTTCTCCAAGAATATCATCCAGAGTGCGCGCCTTGCGCAGGACATATAAATCGGGGGGAGTGCCCTTGCTTACCAGATCAGAAAGAAGGCGGTCATCCACTTTAATGGAATGCTCCGTCCAGCTGGCTCCCGGTTTTTTCCAACCATCCCGGTTTAAGGGAAGAGCTATAACTTCATTGCCGAAGTGAAGAACCAGCACATAGGCGGAGTTTTCATTCATCAGGTCGTTGAAATTAACGTCCGGGTCCGTGATGGTGACTTTATTACCGGAAATAGTAATGTTGCCTTCTTCAAGGGTGTGCTGTACCAAGGCTTCCGGATGCACCCCTAAACCCAGATAACCCGTTGCTTTGGCGTACAGGGTTGTCTGGATATAGCCGCAGGGCGTACTGTAAGCCGTTTCCGCATGCAGGGAGGCGATTGT
Source organism: Akkermansia sp. UNK.MGS-1 (assembly GCF_000980515.1). Taxonomy (NCBI): domain Bacteria; kingdom Pseudomonadati; phylum Verrucomicrobiota; class Verrucomicrobiia; order Verrucomicrobiales; family Akkermansiaceae; genus Akkermansia; species Akkermansia sp. UNK.MGS-1. The sequence continues at coordinate 12,722 of NZ_LBCB01000033.1, forward strand.
TGCCGGAAGCAACGCGCATGCGCAGAGAGAGGCTGGCAGACAATGTACCGGATTGATAAACATTAACCCATTAAGAAGAAAGGAAATCGTTTGTCAATTAGGAAAGGGGGAAACATTCCCGTTTTTCATTTGTCAGACTTTTCCCCGGATGGAGGAAGCTTTCAGGTTTGTCCGGGGGATGGCCCCGGGATTTGAAGCGCAGGAAGGGCTGCCGCCGCTTTTTTCAATGCCTCCGGAACAGTAACTTCCAATGGCCGGACACAGGAAAAACAGGACGGAGGCAGGGTGGTAGAGATACGGTGCGGAACCTGGAAGGGGAAAATCATGAAAAAAAGATTTCAGGAATGCTTGGCAGAGGAAGGGGTGGGGAGAGCCTGAAAACAGGGGAGAGGATTTAATAAAATTTTAATGTTTTTTCCGGGTTGTTTTATTTGCGCCCTGAACGTTCTTCCATTAGGTTGATTCCAACATTCAAGCCGGATATCATTCCGATTCCTCTTTTCATGTTTTCAGAAACGCATTCGGACAGCCAGCGGGCGGACAGGATTCTGGCCTCCATCCGGAGGGAGGAAGCCCGTCCCGGCCGCGGCTTGCTGAAAATCTTCTTTGGCATGGCGCCGGGAGTAGGCAAAACATGTGCCATGCTGGAGGCGGCCATTCAGGCGGCGGACAAGGGCGTGCAAGTCATTATCGGCGTGGCGGAATCCCATGGGAGGGAAGATACGATGCGGCTCATTGGCAGGCTGCCGCGCCTTCCCATGAAAAAGATGGTTTACCGGGGAGTGGAAATGGAGGAATTTGATTTGGAGGAGGCATTGCGCGTGAAGCCCCAGCTTATTCTGGTGGATGAACTGGCGCATACCAACGTCCCGGGAATGCGCCACAGGAAACGCTATCAGGACGTGGAGGATTTGCTGGCCGCGGGAATAGACGTTTACACCACGCTGAACGTGCAGCATCTGGAAAGCCGTTCCGATACCGTTCACGACATTACAGCCGCCCCCGTGCAGGAAACCGTGCCGGATTCCGTATTGGCGGAGGCGGATTGCATCCAGCTGGTGGACATTACTCCGGATCAGCTGCGGACGCGCCTTCGGGAGGGGAAAGTGTACAGCGCTCCCCAGGCTTCCGCCGCTCTGGATCATTTTTTCAAGGAGTCCAATTTGACGGCCCTCCGGGAACTGGCCCTGCGCATCGTAGCGGAGAAGGTGGACCATGAACTGACGGAGGTGCGTACCATTTCCGGGGACCGCTCCATCTGGCGCAGCGGGGAACGTCTGATGGTGGCGGTAGGCCCCAGCCCGTTTTCCGCCCGGCTGGTACGCTGGACGCGCCGCATGGCTTATGCCCTGAACGCTCCGTGGATAGCCCTTTCCGTGGATACGGGCGTGCCCTTGCCTCCTGAACAGCAGCAGCGGCTGGACGCCAATCTGGAATTGGCGCGGCGGCTGGGCGCGGAAGTGATCGTGATGCCCGGTTCCGATTTGGCGGAAACGCTGCTCCGCATGGCTTTTTTAAGAAATGTCAGCCAAATTGTGGTGGGCAAACCGCAGGAAAGCTACCTGTGGGGCCTGGTGCGGCCCATATCCCTGGTGGATAAGCTGGTGAAGGGAAGCGACCAGATTGATATTTACGTGGTTCCCGCCGCTTCGGGACCGGGCCGTAACCGTTGGAAGAGCTGGCACCGGAAAACGGAGAAAGATGGCCGGGATTACTGGCTGGCCGCAGGCGTGACAGCGGCCGTCACGGGTGCCGGCCTGCTGGTTTCCGCATTTACCGGTTATTTTGCTCCCGGTTTCCTGTATTTGGCCGGAGTAGTGGGCCTGGGCTTTTTCATCCGTTCCCGCTGGGCCATGCTTTTGGCCGCGGCGCTGAGCGTCCTGTTGTGGAACCTGCTGTTTATTCCCCCGGTGATGACGTTCAAGATAGAGCGGCTGGAGGACGCCTTGATGTGCTTCTTTTTCTTTTTGGTGGCCCTTTCTACGGGACGGCTCACTTCCCGCCTGAGGATCCGCGAGCGGGAAGAACGGGAACGGGAAAAAAAGACCAATGCCCTGTTCCTGTATTCCCGGGCCATTGGATCCGCTTCGGACGTGCCTTCCCTCATTTCCGTCGCGGCGGGACAGATCAGCCAGATTATGGGGGTGCGCCTGGCTGTCATGACGCCGGAAGGAGGCGGCGGTAAGCTGAGGCTTTGGGAGACCGGCGGAGAGTACGCCATGGATGAGAAGGAATGGAGCGTGGCAGTCTGGTGTATGGAACACCGCCGCCCCGCAGGAAGGTTTACGGATACGATCCCGGTAGCAGAAGGGTTTTACCTTCCCATGATGTCCGGGGAGCGTTGCATGGGCGTACTGGGCATAAGGCCAGAGGAAGGGGAGTGCCTGACGGCCGGGCAGAAGGATTTGCTGGAAAGCATGGGAGCGCAGCTGGCCATGGCGCTGGAGCGTGAAGAATTGAGGGCGGAACGGGCGCGTACGCGGCTCATGGAAGAATCGGAAAAACTGCACCGATCCCTGTTGGACAGTGTTTCCCATGAGTTCAAAACGCCTTTGGCCGTGATTGAGGGCGGCTGTGAAAAATTGGCCGGACGTGCCGCGTCCGCACCGGAGGAGCGGGAAGAATACGGGGAAATTTTACTGGCCGCGCGCCGTCTGCGCCGCCTGGTGAAGAATTTGCTGGATGTGAGCCGCCTGGAATCCGGCGCTTTGAAACCCAAACTGGACTGGTGCGATCTGGGGGATGTTATTGAAGGGGCTCTGGCTGCTACCAGGGAAGCACGCCGGAATCATCCCGTGTCTGTTTCCCTGCCGCCGGACTATCCGCTGGTGAAGGCGGATTTTTCCCTGATGGAACAGGTACTGGTCAATCTGCTGTTGAATGCCTGCGTACATACTCCTGAGGGAACCTCTGTTACGTTGCAAGGTGGTGCCGACCCCGTGCGCGGCCAGGTTTGGCTGGATATTCATGACATGGGGCCGGGCATTCCTCCCGAACGGGCGGAAACCATTTTTGAGCGCTTCCGGACGACGCGGCCCGGTGGTTTGGGCCTGGGGCTCCCCATTGTGCGCGGGTTTATGGAAGCTCAGCGCGGTGCCGTCTCCCTGGTTCCCGTTTCCGCCGGAACATGTTTCCGGCTTGTCCTTCCCCTGGTGGAGCACGATAGTGTTCCTGAAGAGTAATTCCTCCTGCCTCATGAGCAACTTTCCTGCAGATATCCTGATAATTGACGATGAACGGCAGATACGCCGTCTTCTGAACCTGACGCTGACCGGCGCAGGCTACCATGTCCGCGAGTGTGAAAACGGGCAGCTTGGCTTGAGTGAGACCGCGCTGAAGCGGCCGGATGCCATTATTCTGGATCTGGGGCTTCCGGACATTAACGGCCTGGAAGTGCTGAAACAGCTTCGGGAGTGGACTCAGGTTCCTATCCTGATTCTAACGGCCTGGGACAGGGAGGATGAAAAGGTGGATGCCTTGGATGCCGGGGCGGATGATTACCTGACCAAGCCGTTCAGCGGCCGTGAATTGCTGGCGCGCCTGCGCGTGATGCTTCGGCGCAATCGTCCGGACCGCGAGCCGTCCGTATTCCGGCTGGGTCCCATTGTCGTGGATCTGAGTTCCCGGCGCGTGGAGAAGGGGAAAGAGGAAATTCATTTAACCTCCAAAGAGTACGGAATTCTGCGCCTGCTTCTGCTCCATCAGGGCAAGGTGATGACCCATCGCCAGCTGCTCCGTGAAATTTGGGGCCCCCAGCATGAGGAGGACACACACTATCTGCGGGTGCACATTGCCCACCTGCGCCAGAAGCTGGGGGATTCCGATCCGGAAAACCGCATTATCCGCGCGGAATCCGGCCTGGGTTACAGAATTGTGGCGGATGGAGCCGAGTAGCCCTTGTCCCGTTTTACTGGGCTGGAAAAAATAGCGGCGCATTATCTGCGGCAGCCGGAAAATATATTTTTTCATAACGGTTGGAGAAGATGACTTAACTTCACGCAGTTCAACATGCTGTGTAGGCTCCAAGACGTATTCAATACGTCTTTATGAAGATCAAGTACAACGCAAGAAACGTAGGAGCCGCAGCCCTGGGCTGCGCCATGATAGCAGGAACCGTCTGCGCAGGAGAGGAAACGGTTTCTCCGTCGATAGCCTCCCTGACAAACATGCAAGAGGCCGCCATACCTTCCACAGACGCGGACTGGGCCTTTTCCTTCTCGGCGGGGTGGTCCAGCAAGTACGTAACGGAAGGTCTGGACTGCCTGCCGGGCAGCGGCATCTGGGAAGTGGCTCCGAGCATTTCTTGGAAGAATCTTACGTTCAGCGCCTGGTATGCCGGAGGAGATTCCGCCAATTACGATGAACTGGACCTGGTTCTGGGTTACGCCTGGAATCTGGGGAAGTGGACTGTCAATCCCTGGTATGAGCACCAATTCTATTTTACGCAGGATTATAATGTGGCCAATCCGGCGCTGACGGTCTCCTATGCCGTAACGGATTGGCTGGCTGTAGGAGCGGAAACCCAGGTGAAAGTGGAACACCAGGATTTTGAAGCCTATTACAGCGCCTTTGTACGGTTGGAGTGGTCCCCCCTGGAAAATGTGACCGTGGTTCCCATGGTCAGGTACGGGTACAACGGCGGTTATAACGTGGACTATGATGACGGCTCCAACTGCATTGACTGGAGCCTGGGTGTGACGTGGAGGTTTGCAGAACATTATACGCTTTCCGGCTCCGTCAATTATTCCCAGGCGGCTACGGTGCTGCGTCACAGGGATGCCGGAGACGAATTCTGGGTGGGATTCCGCCTGGGCGTGGAGTTTTAACGGCGCATCGGCGTTAAAAAACGGGCTTCCGGAGAGGAATTAATAATTTCTTAATGTCCGGAGGCCCTTTGTTAACTACCCGGAATTTCCAGAATACGCGTAGAGTTGCGTTGTGTCCTCACACGACTTGTTAATCATTGTCCTGTTCATAGGCATACTGGTCTCTTTCACCCCGTTTCTCGGAAAATGGCTGGCAAGTGTTTTGATGGGAAGGCAGACATGGCTTTCCCCGGTTCTGGGTCCCGTGGAGCGCTGCGTCTACCATATGGCCGGAGTGGACCCCACCCGCGAAATGGACTGGAAAAAGTATCTGACGGCCGTTCTTTTGTTTAACGCCGCTGGATTCCTCGTCCTTTTTCTTTCCCTGCTGTGCCAGAAATGGCTGCCTCTGAATCCCGCCGGAACGGAAAATATGCGGTGGGATATAGCCTTGAATACGGCCATCAGCTTCGTGACCAACACCAACTGGCAGTTCTATTCAGGGGAAGGGCCGGAAGGCGTCAGTTATTTTGTTCAAATGACCGGGCTGGGCGTGCAAAATTTCGTCAGCGCCGGCACGGGAATTGCCGTCATGTCCGCCCTGATCCGCGGGCTGGAAAGGAGATGCGCTTCTACTCTGGGGAACTTCTGGACGGATCTGACGCGCAGCACGTTGTATTTTTTGGTTCCTGTTTCCACGGTCATTGCTCTTCTGCTGGTCTCCCAGGGTGTGGTGCAGTCCTTTGACGGACCCATTGCCGTGCCGGGCATGGATGGCGTGGAACAGATGATACCCAGTGGCCCGGCGGCATCCCAGATAGCCATCAAACAGCTCGGAACAAACGGCGGCGGCTTTTTCGGGAACAACAGCACACATCCTTTTGAAAACCCCACGCCCTTCAGCAACATGGTTGAAATGATTTCCCTGCTTCTGGCCGGCTGCGCCTGCCCATACGCCTACGGCGTCATGATTGGAAAAAAGAGGCAGGGGTGGATTATCTTCGGAGCCATGATGATTCTGCTTGTGGCGGCCATTGTCTTGTCCCAGTGGGCGGAACATGCGGGAAACCCGCTTTTCCCGGGCATGGAAATGCTGGAAGGCAAGGAAGTGCGCCTGGGCGTTACGAACAGTTCCCTCTGGTCCGTCGCTACGACGGCATCTTCCAACGGGTCCGTGAACTGCATGCATTCCAGCATGTCCCCGCTGGGTGGCGGCATTGCCCTGTTCAATATGTTGCTGGGTGAGGTAATTTTCGGAGGTCTGGGCTGCGGCTTGTACGGCATGCTGATGTTTGCCATGATTACCGTGTTCCTGTGCGGTTTAATGGTGGGGCGAACCCCGGAATTCCTGGGCAAAAAAATGGGAGCCCGGGAAGTGTGCTGCTCCATGGTGGGTGTCCTGCTCCCCGGCATGGCCGTCCTGGTCATGAGCGGGCTGGCCGCCGCTACGGAAGCCGGGCGGGCGTCCATCTGCAATGCCGGCCCCCACGGGCTGACGGAAATCCTGTACTGCTTCGGTTCCCAGGCCGGGAATAATGGAAGCGCCTTTGCTGGTCTGGCTGCAGGGGATACGCCTTTTTATTCCCTGCTGGGCGGTTTGGCGATGCTGCTGGCCCGTTTCGGAACCATTATTTCGGTGATGATGATTGCTGGCAGCATGGCATCCAGGAAAATTTCTCCGCCGGCCCAGGGTACCATGGGGACGGATAACCTGATGTTCATGGTTCTGCTGGTAGCCGTCGTGCTGGTTGTAGGAGCCCTCACCTTCTTCCCGGCCTTGGCTCTGGGACCTATTCTGGAGCATTTGCTCCTGTATTCGGGAACCATGCTTTAAGGCGTATTCGCCGATAATCCGGATGTTTATGATCATGAAGGAGAAAAAGAGTCAATCCTGGTATGACGGAGCCGTGTTGAAAACAGCTTTCCGGAATGCGTTGCGCAAATTTGACCCGCGCGTCCTGTCTAAAAACTTCGTGATGTTTATCACGGCTGCCGGCGCTCTGATGGCAACGATTGCCCTTATCAGGGATTTGGCTGCCGGGCAACCCTTCGGCTTTACTTTGCAAATCGCGCTCTGGCTCTGGTTCACCGTGTTTTTCGCCAACTTTGCGGAAGCGCTGGCGGAGGGCCGGGGAAAGGCGTATGCGGACGCTCTGAAAGAAATGCGCGTTTATGTGAACGCCCGTTTGCTGACGGACAAGGGAACGGAGGAAATCGTCTCCATTTCCGAATTGCGCAAAGGGGACAAAGTGTTGTGCGAGGCCGGGGATATCATCCCCCTGGATGGAGAGGTGATAGAAGGCATCGCTAGCGTGGATGAATCCGCCATTACCGGGGAATCCGCTCCGGTCATCCGTGAGAGCGGGGGGGACCGCAGCGCTGTAACGGGAGGAACCCGTGTAATCAGTGACGGCATTGTTATCCGTATTACCGTGGAACCGGGCCATACGTTCCTGGCCCGCATGATTTCCATGGTGGAGGGGGCCAGCCGGCAGAAAACGCCCAATGAAACCGCTCTAGGTATCTTGCTGGTGGCGCTGACCATTGTTTTTCTTGCCGTGGTTCTTTCCCTTCCCGCCATGGCCGGATACATTGAGGATTCTGCCCGGGCGCTTGGCTTCAGGGCGGAGGGCCGTATTTCCCTGCCCATCTTGGTCTCTCTTCTGGCATGCCTGATTCCGACGACGATCGGCGGATTATTAAGTGCCGTTGGTATCAGCGGCATTGACCGGCTTGTGCGCCGGAATGTGCTGGCTGTGTCCGGGCGCGCCGTGGAAGTAGCCGGGGACATTGATGTGCTGATGCTGGATAAAACCGGAACCATCACCTTCGGCAATCGAATGGCGAACGAATTCCTGCCTGCACCCGGGGTGGATGACCTGCAGCTGGCGGAAGCCGCCCAGCTTGCTTCCCTGTCCGATGAAACGCCGGAAGGCCGCAGCATCGTGGTGCTGGCTAAAAAACAGTTTGGAATCCGGGGCCGCCATATGGACGCGGACCATATTGTTTTTATCCCGTTTTCCGCTTCCACCCGCATGAGTGGCGTGGATATTGCGGAGCACGACGGCCGTCCGGCCGTTTCCATCCGGAAGAGCGGCGGAAAGCGTGGCGCAGTGGGTGAAAATCCGGGGCGGAACTTTCCCGCAAGAGGTGGAAATGATGGTGCAGAATGTCGCGCGTGTCGGCGGTACGCCGCTGGTAGTGGCCCGGGGAAAAGACGTGCTGGGGGTCATTTATCTGAAAGACATCGTCAAGGGCGGCATCAGGGAACGCTTTGCCCGGCTCCGGGCCATGGGCATCCGGACTGTCATGGTGACAGGGGACAATGCCCTGACTGCCGCATCCATTGCGGCGGAAGCCGGCGTGGATGACTTCATGGCAGAAGCTACGCCTGAGATGAAGCTGGCGCGCATTCGTGAGGAACAGGCTGCCGGCCGCCTGGTGGCCATGACCGGGGATGGAACTAATGACGCTCCCGCCCTGGCCCAGGCCGATGTGGGTGTGGCGATGAACACCGGAACGCAGGCCGCCCGGGAGGCGGGCAACATGGTGGACCTGGACAGCAATCCGACCAAGCTGATTGAAATCGTAGAAATCGGCAAGCAAATGCTGATTACCCGCGGCGCGCTGACCACCTTTTCCTTCGCCAATGACGTAGCCAAATACTTTGCCATCATTCCCGCCATGTTTGCCGGCCTCTTTGTGGCTGACGGCATGGCCAGTGGACCTCTTTCCGCCCTGAACATAATGGGCCTGAATTCCCCGCAAAGCGCCATTCTCAGCACTGTGATTTTTAATGCCCTGGTCATCGTAGCGCTGATTCCTCTGGCCTTGAAAGGGGTTTCCTACCGTCCGGCGGGAGCGGCCTCCCTGCTGAAGCGCAATATCCTCATTTACGGGGTGGGCGGCCTGATTGCTCCTTTCATGGGCATCAAGCTTATTGATATGGTCATCAATGCATGGCGCCTTGTTTGAAAATCCAATCCTAACCTGCTGAATTATCATGAAGTGGACATTTCCCAATCTGCGCCTGTTTCTGTCTCTGGCCGTCATTACCGGAGGCATTTACCCTTTGGTCGTTACGCTGGTCAGCCTGATTTTTTTCCCTCATCAGGCTCATGGTTCCCTAATCCGGAATGAACGGGGGGAAATTATCGCTTCGGAGCTTGTCGCACAGCCTTTTATCTCCGCCAAATATTTCTGGCCCCGGCCCTCTGCCGGAGAATACGCTACCATGCCTTCCGGAGCCAGCAACCTCTCCTGGACTTCCGGGAAGCTGGTCAGGACGGTGGCGGAGCGCAGGGCGGCTCTGCTGAAAGCCCACAGTCTGCCGGAGAAAACGCCTGTCCCTGCGGACATGCTTTTTGCTTCCGGCAGCGGTTTGGAGCCTTTTATCTCTCCGGAAGCGGCGGAATTTCAATTGAACCGTGTTGCCTCCACGCGCGGAGTGCCTCCGGAAAAAATCCGGAAACTGGTGTCTGAACACTTCGTCCGGGGCGGAATTTTGGGGGAAAACGTAGTCAACGTGATGACCCTGAACGCTGCGCTGGATACATTGTTCCCGATGAGCGGGATGTAATTGACCGCCCCGGTTCGGAAAATATCCTGGCGGAAAAATCGTCCGGCATCAGCCGGTGCCTTGGTTCCGCGTCTTTCTCCGGTTACCGGGGCGGTTTTCTTATTGGATTTTTGTCAGTTTGGCCTAATTTGTTGAAAAACAGAGACAATAAATTGGCCGGCGTGCGGTATGCTGCCGGATAATCCTTTCAGAATGCAGCAATAGGGGGGGCGACATCCTCTCGTTAGTTTTATTAGGCTGATATGAAGTTTCTTCAGCCCCAAATGCGGCTGTTTACAAATAGTCCTCCCTTGGCGGTGTGAACACATCGACAACCTCTCCGCTTCCCATCACCTCAAAGGAACGAGGCGTATTGTCCGGTATGGCGTAGCTGTCCCCTGCATGAAGCAACACTTCAATATTCTTCTCCGGCATTTCCATGTTCAGGCGGTATTTGCCTGAAATGACGTACCCGCATTGTTCATGCGGATGTTGGTGGGTAGAGGCGAAGTTGCCTTTCACATAGTACATCTTTGCTGCCATTGATTTCTCTCCGACAGCGAGCGAATCCAGTGAAACGCCCTTGAACACTTTCTTCGATGCGTCTTCCTTGCGAACGATGACTTTATTATTTTTTATGATTTCCATATCAATACGTTATCTTCAGTTCCATCTGGATGTTTCCGCGTTCGTATGCCGGGTGATTTTCCGCAAGTTCCTTGAATCCCAGCTTTTTATATGTGTGTATGGCGGGTTTGAGCAGGGTGTTGCTTTCAAGAAAAAGAATTTTCGCCTTCATGTCCTTTGCTTTGTCTATAGCTGCATGGCAAAGTATTTCCCCGATGCCTTTGCCCTGCGCATGAGGGTGAACGGCAAGTTTCGCCAGTTCATAATCATATACCGGGTCATCCATTTTGCAGAGGGCACAAACTCCGACGGGCTTTCCCCTGTAAAGGGCTACAAAGATAAAGCCTCCTTTGTTGATAATATATTCCTGCGGATGATCAAGATAGTCCAGATCGTGCGGTTCTATCTTCCAATGTTGCGTAATCCACTGTACGTTAAGTGATTTAAACGTATTCTTGTAACACGGTTCGTAAGGAATTACCCTGATATGCTCCCTTTCCCTCATTTTCCGGGCTTCTTTGACCCGTTGCAGCAGGCTCTTCTCAGCGAGCCGGTCTTCCCATTCGCCGATAGCTCTCCACAAATCATGGCGCGTTTCCTTGGAAATATCCTCTACGGCGACCTCCACGTCTTTGCAGAGCTCTGTCAGCATGGCGGCAACCCTTTTCCCATGTGGAGACAGGGCGATGACGGTGCGTCTCTTGTCCTTCTGGTCTTCAAGGCCTTTCACCAATCCTCTTGCCGTCATTTCTCCAACGATATTGCTCACGGATGGATGACTGTGCCCTATTTCCTTAGCTATGCCCGTTATTGTTTTCTCTTTCCCGCCGGCTAAAACGAAAAGCAGGGGAAACCACTTTGGCTTTATGTCAATGCCGTATAATTCATAAATTTGACTTGCATCAGACGTCACAGCATCCGTCAGCATGCGCAGCCTGCTTCCAATGGCTATTTTACCTGTCCTATTGAAAAAATCCATATCTTTCCGTTATTAAATACGTAACTGATTACGTAACTAATATGCCATTATCATGCGAGCAAGCATTTTTTCACATTTTAGTCTTCTTGCAGGTGGGGAATATCGCTGTATCCATCAATGGAATGGAAAAATCCGTCTCCTGTCAGTCGGGTAGGCTGCGAACGTGGTATTTGGCATTGCCGCCCTTGCCCACGCGATTATTTTGGAGCATGGGCAAGGGCTGTTCCTGCGTTTCTATCCGGTACGGGGCTGCCGTTCTTTCCGGAAATATTTTCCTTGGCGTTCAGGATTTACACTATTGCCGGGATACCGGATGCGCCAGCTCCATGAGAAAGCGGGACAGGATTTCCTTGTCAGGGCGGACTCTCCAATAATCCGTTGAGCGTGCAAGTGATATTGCGGGGAATCCGGAGGGGCAAAAAATTTTTAGATAACAGGAAAAATCCTGTTTTTCCATTCAACGGTTGGAGTTATTCTTATGTCTAAAATACCAACATACCATGCTTAACAATCTAACAACAAAATTTCAGGAAGCGCTGATGCAGGCGCAGCAAACTGCAGGCCGGCTTGGAAAACCGGAAATTTCTTCTCTGGACGTTCTGGTGGCGTTACTGGAGCAGGAAGGCGGAATTCTTTCCCCTATTCTCCGCAAAGCCTCTTGCGATCCGGGGCTGCTTCTCCAGGCAGCCCAAAGGGAGGTTTCCCACGAACCTACTCAAAGCGGCGCCACCACCCAGCCGCAGATGGGGCGTGACCTGGCTACCGTCATGCAGGCTGCGGAAGAGGAACGCAAAAAGCTCAAAGACGACTACCTCAGCGTGGAACACTTCATGCTTGGGGCGTTGGACACGCAAAACAAAGTGCACCAGTTGACGGACACCTTTGGGCTGACCAAGGATAACTATCTGGCCGCCATGAAGGAAGTGCGCGGCAACCAGCGCGTGACGGACGACAACCCGGAAGGCAAATACCAGACGCTGGAAAAATATGGGACGGACCTGACGGCCCGCGCCCGCGCCGGTAAAATTGACCCCGTCATCGGCCGTGATACGGAAATCCGCCGCGTTTTGCAGATTCTTTCCCGCAGGACGAAAAACAATCCCGTCCTGATCGGGGAGCCCGGCGTTGGCAAAACCGCCATTGCGGAAGGTCTGGCGCGGCGCATTGTCAACGGCGACGTGCCGGAAAGCATGCGCAACAAGCGCATTGTATCCCTCAACATCGGCTCCATGCTTGCCGGAGCCAAATATCGCGGTGAATTTGAAGAACGCTTGAAATCCTTCCTTAAGGAAGTAACGGATTCCAACGGTGAAATCATTCTGTTTATCGATGAACTGCACACCATCGTAGGCGCGGGCGCCAGTGAAGGGGCGGTGGATGCCTCCAACCTGCTCAAGCCCGCCCTGGCCCGCGGGGAACTGCGGACCATCGGCGCGACGACACTGGACGAATACCGCAAATACATTGAAAAAGATGCGGCTCTGGAACGTCGGTTTCAGCCCGTCATGGTCTCCGAACCCAGCGTGGAAGATACCATCGCCATCCTGCGCGGCTTGAAAGAACGCTATGAAGTCCACCATGGAGTGCGTATTACGGACGCTGCCATCGTAGCGGCGGCCACCCTTTCCGACCGTTATATTTCCGACCGTTTTCTGCCTGACAAGGCAGTAGACCTGGTGGATGAAGCGGCAGCCCGCCTCAAAATTGAGCTGGACTCCATGCCCACGGAAATTGACCAGATTGAACGTGAGGCCATGCAGCTTGAAATGGAACGGCAGGCGCTGGCGAAGGAAGAAGACGCCGACAGCAAGGCCCGTTTGGAAAAAATCACCAAGGACCTGGCCGACCTGAAGGAAAAATCCGGTTCCATGATTGCCAAATGGAAAAGCGAAAAGGAAGTGCTGGACGCCGTCCGCAGGGAACAGGAAAAAATAGAAGCCCTCAAGCTGGAAAGCGAAAGGGCCAAACGTATGGGTGACCTGACCCGCGCGTCGGAAATCACCTATGGCGAACTTCCGGAAGCCCAGCGCGCCCTGACGGAAGGCAAGGAAAAGCTCAGTAAAATGCAGAAAGAAGATGGAGGGCTGCTGAAGGAGGAAGTCACGGAAGGAGACATTGCCAAAGTGGTTGCCACCTGGACCGGCATTCCCGCCGCCCGTCTGCAGGAAGGGGAGCGTGCCAAGCTGGTGCACATGGAAGAGCGTCTGGGCGCCCGCGTAATCGGGCAGAAACAGGCCGTTAAGGCCGTATCCGACGCCGTGAGACGCGCCCGCGCCGGGCTGCAGGATGAAAACAGGCCCATCGGCTCTTTCCTGTTCCTGGGACCCACCGGCGTGGGCAAGACGGAACTCAGCAAGGCGCTGGCGGAATTCCTCTTTGACAGTGAGAACGCCATCGTTCGCATTGACATGTCCGAATACATGGAAAAACATTCCGTCGCGCGCCTCATCGGGGCGCCTCCCGGATACGTGGGGTATGAAGAAGGCGGTCAGCTCTCTGAAGCCGTGCGCCGTCGTCCGTACTGCGTGGTTCTCTTCGATGAAATTGAAAAGGCCCACCCGGACGTCTTCAACGTATTGCTCCAGGTGCTGGACGACGGCCGCATTACGGACGGCCAGGGTCGTACGGTTGACTTCCGCAACACGGTCATCATCATGACCTCCAACATCGGCAGCCAGTACATCCTCAATGAAGCCAATGCGGAACAGAGGGAAGCCAAGGCCCTGGAAGCGTTGCGCGGTCACTTCCGTCCGGAATTCCTGAACCGCATTGATGAAATCATCATCTTTGACCGGCTCACGGCGCAGGAACTCAAGGGCATTGTGGACATTCAGCTTCAGCGTGTCCGCAGGCGCCTGGAAGCCAAGGGCCTGTTTTTGCGCATGACTCCGGAAGCTACGGCTCTGGTGGCGGATCATGGTTTTGATCCTGTGTATGGAGCCCGTCCTCTCAAACGGGCCATTCAGCATGATCTTCTGGACCCGCTCAGCCTCAAGCTTCTGGAAGGAGACTTCCCGGAAGGAACGGAAATCGTGGTACGGGAAAAAGACGGCAAACTGGACTTCACCAAGGAGAAAAGATAATTGCATTTCTCGGCATGTTGCCGGAAAAACAATGAAGGGCGTCCCCTGAGAGGGCCGCCCTTCTGATATAAAGATTCCCGCTTCCGGGAGCTGAAGAAAATCTGCTGCGCGGTTAAATCTGGGACAGAGCGTCGTCAGCAACGGCGGCGGCGCAAAGCGAGTGCGGCCAGCCCTAGGAGGGAAAGCGTAGCGGTAGCGGGTTCCGGAACCATGTTCCAGCCCATGGAACGCATTAATCCCACTTCTCCATCCGTCAGGGTGCGATGATAGGTATCCGGTGAGATGGAATACTGCATAAGGGCGTCTGGATCGCTCGTGCTGTCAATGTGGGCCATGCTGGACCCTTCCGACCATGTGGTGGGGTTATAGACAGTAAGCCCCGGATCGCCCAGAGACAAAGTTTCCCCTAGGGTAAATGCCGTATTCCCATTTCCGGCTTTTTCTACGATGGACTGGCCTTCTTGGTTGGTTAACAGGGAATCATACTTGGTGTACAGCATGGTGCTGTAGGTTGTGGAAGCGCTTCCGGATTGGACTCTTTGGAAAGTGCCTGTCTGCGTCGCCAGGGAAAGAAAACCAACGGCATGCCCCACTTCATGGGTCAGGATGCTTTGAAAATCATATTTTCCCGTATGCTCCGCCAATAAGGCGGCCCCATAATAAAGGGAAGCCAAATGAGAGGTATTGCACTGGATGTAAATATCATAGCCTGAGGTAGTCCTTGTGCTTCCATCGCGCCATACGGCCTCGGCCATGGTGGAAACCTGTTGTGGCTTGTTTGACAGGTAGTAGTAATAAGGGGAATAAGCGGAGGCTAGGGTGGAGGAATCGGCTCCGTCGTACCAGGTGAGGCCTACGTTAAGCGTTCTTCCCGGGGTGGAATTAATCAGGGTATTCCATGTGTTCAACGCCCGTATGGCGGAATCTATCTGATCACTGGTCCAGGTATGAGTACTTGAAGAATCAAAAAATCCCTTCTCCCCGGAATCTAGGAAGGTGCATGAAAAAGTGGAGCCTATATTAACTGTCTGTACAGCAGATGAGAAAAAAGTGCTTCCCAAGCAGAAAACAGTGCAGAGAATGCCAATTTGGAATGAACTTTTCATAGATAAAAAATAATAAACCCTTGAATAGCAAAAAAATCCTTTCTGTTCAAGTGAAAATAAATCAAGTCTGCTTCTTTTTCAGGGAAGACGGGTCAGACACCCCTTCTTTTTTCTGGCTCTTGTTGCATAACAACAAAAAATGCTGAAAATACCGGCAGGGGCCCTCCTGGTAAGGACAGTTTCCTTGTAAAAAATGTAACGGCGCAAGATAGTTGCGATATGCGGGACAGGTTGTTGCGATATTTCGCCACTTGCTGCCAGGAAAAGCCCCTTTCCGGAAGCCTGAAAAGAGGTTAAAAAAACGCCTGAAAACGGGTGAATTCGCGTGACTTTTACCCCCGAATTTGCTATAAAAAACTCACCGGAAGGAAGGTTGATCCGTACCTTGAACCGGGGCTATTGCTGCCGCTGCCATCAGCTTTATTTTGGCGTTGCAAAGGGAGTGCATAATTTCCGCCCTGCGCTCGCGCGGCACTCCATAAGGCCGGGGATTGCCTGTCGTCACCATCCGGAACATCCGGGCGTATAAATCAGGGGGAGCCTCGGCGCTGTGCCAGCACCGGCAGGACCAGCGGGAATTCTCCGAAATACCGATCGTTCCGGAATCTTTTTGTTTACCATTCCCGGGTGTCCTCCGGTTCGGTCGGCATCTTTCCCTCAAAACCATTATTTTCGGCTTGGCTTTGGCCTCGTAATATTGACAGCCCCTCCGAAGAGGGGCGATTTCATATCGCAACAACCTGTCCCGTTTCAGGCAGTTTCATGTTCCTTCATCACAATTACCCGTCTCTTCTTTCCATCGCTGTAATTTCCCGCCATTGCTAGCTTTCACCCTATTTCAACTATACTGTCCCTTTTCAAAAAGGGGAAGAGCGAGGGGAAAAAGGGAAGCGTTCAAAAAAAGACGCGCCAGGATGGGGGATTATGACAAAAGAGCATCTCATTGATTAGGTGTGTATTAAGGGTGATTGCAGTGGGTATGGCCTGAATAAGGATCGGGAAAAAATGAAAAAACATCTCGAAAAAAATTGACAAAAAGGTGTGGGATGATAGATTTCTCGGCACGCCAACACGGCGACGGGATGAAAAGCCCGGCGGCGGACGGACTCGGAAGAGTATCGGAAGCGGCTGGAGCCGGCCACCCGGAGAGACCCCTGGAAGCAGGGGCGATAAGAAGATTTCAAGGGAATGACTACCGAAAACCGCCGAGGGTTTTCCGAGGGCGCCGAGAGGTGCCGGAGGGATGAAAAGCCCGAAGGAGCTACCTGGCTCTGAGAGGGGTGGTTTGGTAGAAGCAAGGGGAAAGAAAAAAGGTCGTGACGCGCGCCGTGCGAGGCAGAGCGAAGAGGCCTTCAAGAGACACAACTTGAAGGAAGAGCTGGCTGAAGCATGGCGCAAATGAAATCGCAAGATTCCATTTGGTCCAGCAATTTCAAAAATTAATTTGATGGAGAGTTTGATTCTGGCTCAGAACGAACGCTGGCGGCGTGGATAAGACATGCAAGTCGAACGAGAGAATTGCTAGCTTGCTAATAATTCTCTAGTGGCGCACGGGTGAGTAACACGTGAGTAACCTGCCCCCGAGAGCGGGATAGCCCTGGGAAACTGGGATTAATACCGCATAGTATCGAAAGATTAAAGCAGCAATGCGCTTGGGGATGGGCTCGCGGCCTATTAGTTAGTTGGTGAGGTAACGGCTCACCAAGGCGATGACGGGTAGCCGGTCTGAGAGGATGTCCGGCCACACTGGAACTGAGACACGGTCCAGACACCTACGGGTGGCAGCAGTCGAGAATCATTCACAATGGGGGAAACCCTGATGGTGTGACGCCGCGTGGGGGAATGAAGGTCTTCGGATTGTAAACCCCTGTCATGTGGGAGCAAATTAAAAAGATAGTACCACAAGAGGAAGAGACGGCTAACTCTGTGCCAGCAGCCGCGGTAATACAGAGGTCTCAAGCGTTGTTCGGAATCACTGGGCGTAAAGCGTGCGTAGGCTGTTTCGTAAGTCGTGTGTGAAAGGCGCGGGCTCAACCCGCGGACGGCACATGATACTGCGAGACTAGAGTAATGGAGGGGGAACCGGAATTCTCGGTGTAGCAGTGAAATGCGTAGATATCGAGAGGAACACTCGTGGCGAAGGCGGGTTCCTGGACATTAACTGACGCTGAGGCACGAAGGCCAGGGGAGCGAAAGGGATTAGATACCCCTGTAGTCCTGGCAGTAAACGGTGCACGCTTGGTGTGCGGGGAATCGACCCCCTGCGTGCCGGAGCTAACGCGTTAAGC
>NZ_LBCB01000034.1:0-47273 GCF_000980515.1 Akkermansia sp. UNK.MGS-1
AGGATGCGTATGCCCAAAACTTGCTCGGGATGGGATATTTATATGGGTTGGGAAATATTCCCCAGGATCTGCAACTGGGGGCACAATGGACACTTCGAGCGGCTCGTCAAGGGGTTCCTGAAGCTCAGTCACGCGCCGGTAGTATGTATTTCACGGGCATGGGAGTTGAAAAAAATATGAAAAAAGCCGTATCCTGGTGGGAAAAAGCCGTCGCTCAGGGAGAGAAAAGAGCCCAATTCAGTTTAGGTTTATGCCTTATTGATGGAAATGGAATCGGAAAGGATCCGGAAAGAGGAATCAAATTGATTGAATTGTCGGCGCAGCAAGGAGAAGTGGCTGCACAACATTACATGGGGCTTTTTTGTGCTCAGGGAACATTTGGCATGAAAAAGGATATGGAAAAGGCTATCTCCTGGTGGGAAAAGGCAGCCTCTCAAAATAACCCTGCCTCACTATGTATTTTGGCTCAAATTTATGAAGAAGGCATCCATAAGCCCAGAAATGAGGAGATGTTTCTTCAGTTATACCGTAAAGCGGCAGAAGGTGGAGACGCCATTGCTCAAAATGCTCTCGGCCACTTCTACACGAACGGTCTTTACGGTTTTCCTAAAGACCCGAAGCTTGCCTTTCAGTGGACGCTTAAATCGGCAGAGCAAGGTAATTCCAGTGCCATGGTCAATTTGGGGTATTTTTATGAAGTAGGAGATGGTTCAACCGATCCCAAACGCGTATTTGACAGGCCTTACGGTATCGTACCCAGAGATTACGACAAAGCTGCCGAGTGGTACGAAAAAGCAGCGGTTCAAGGTCATGTTCGTGCGCATTTTTACCTTGCTACAATTTACAGGCTCAAATCAGACGATAAAAAATACATGGAATATCTTGCCAGGGCTGCGAACCTGGGAGATCCGGAAGCTCAATTTGAAATAGCGAACACTTTTCAAAGTATCGGCGATCGTAAATCCGCCGCAACCTGGCTCATGAAAGCAGCCGAGCAAGGATTTACCAGAGCACAAGTTAATCTTGGCTACTGTTATGAAATGGGTGATGGAGTTGCCAAGGACCTTGATAAGGCGGCCGAGTGGTACAATAAAGCTGCCAATTTGGGAAACGGGGAAGCAAAATACCTGTTGAATAAACTTAAGGAACAACAACGTTAGGAACATGATTTTATTTAGATGAAAGACAAATCAATCAAACAACCGTGGCCTCGGAGTGCCAAGATCACTGTGTGGGTACTGAGCATTTTGCTGTTCCTTGCCAGCGTATATATTGCGCTTGATGCTACGACAGTTAAATCAGAGGACTATATTACGGACGGTGGGGACATTCATCGTACCGACCTGTTCCCTTTGAAATTACCAGACCCCAAGCAAGACCCAACAAAAACGATAAGAGAATTGTAATCTTGTTCTAATCCTCCCGGCACAGAGACTCTGTGCCGGGAGGATTGCTTTTCTTTTACCTGGTTCGTAAAATACTGTTAATGTGGTCTTTTTGCTGACATCAGCTGACCAAGACAGCTGCTACGATTCATGGTTCCGGGTACGACAGAGCCATGTCTACTTTCCCGAGGCAACGGGATACGAAGATTCTTCTCTTCTGAAATAACACCTCCTCTACCGTCATATATATCAGACACAGGGATTTACCTGCCTGTCATTCTTCACAAAGCCGCTATGCTCCCATCCCGGGGCATGGCGGCTTTTCTGTATCCACCCATCAACAACGAAAGAACTACCATCATGGCTATCAAACTCATCGCCAACTACAGCAAACGCCTCGGACTGCCGGGGTATTCCTCCCACCAGTTCGAAGTTTCTATCGAAACGGAAATCACCCACATATCCGAACTGGCTGCGGAAACGGAACGACTCTACGGCTCCCTTCAGGCTGCCGTCGATGCTCAAATCCAACAAGTCGGATTCGTCCCAGACGAACATTACGGCACACAAACTGCTCAAATGTCTGCTCCCGGGGCTTCCTGCTTACAGATGATATCCACATCATCCATAAGACAAACTCCGCCTGCAAGCGCTCCCGAGACCTCTGTTGCAACCGTTCCCGCATGGAAGTGCTCGGAAAAGCAACAGGCGCTCATCCTGGAACTGGCCGGGAAGGTCGGGCTGGATGACACTGCCCTGAACGAACTGGCTACCCGGAGATTCAACAAGGTCGTTGCCATGCTCAACCGCATGGAAGCCTCCGGGCTGATCGACGAGCTGATGAACCGCTCCGGTGCGACATCCAAACGCTCGGCATCAGGCAGGAACAACTACACCCGCCGTCCCGCTGCGACTTATGCCGGCAACTCCAACCCGTACTGACCTATGATTGCTCCCGTAACCCGGCCAATACGTTCATCCTCCCTGCACCCGGCTATCGCATTGGTGAAGAAGTTCCCTTCGGAGGCTTCTTCTCCCCCTGCCATACGCCCGGACTACCTGTCTCCCTCGTCGGTCAAATCGTACCTGTTATGTTCCCTTCATTTCTTCTTCGAGAGGGTAGCGCAGATACGGAAGCCGACGACAGTCGCCCTGCATGTCGGCAAGACCATCCATGCAACACTCCAGTCCTTCAACCTCGCCCGGTGGCGGGGAGAGGACAGTAGTGAGACGGCCATGGAAGAAGCCTTCTCCACCCACTTTCTGGAGTTGGAGAAGACGGAAGGTCCGGTGGACTACGCCGACGAAGAAACGAGACAAAAAGTCCGTTCCTGCGCCTGGAACACCGTCAAGGCCTACATGGCCTCCGACGAGGTTACTTCACAGATGCCTCTGGGAGTGGAAGTAGGACTGTCGGCTACCATCCCCGGTCTGCCGGTTCCCGTACGAGGCGTCATCGACCTCGTCCAGCACGACCTGACGGCAGTGGACTACAAGTCTGCTGCCGCCAAACCGGACACCGGGCATGCAGCCTTTGATCACGAGCTTCAACTGGTCACCTACCAGATGATGGTCGAAGAAGCCACGGGAGACGCTCCTCCATCACTGGATTTGATCTACCTGGTCAAGACGAAGACTCCCCAAGTGATCCGGGTCAAGATTCCACCCGCTGACGATCAGCGCAAGCAGCGCATCACCGACCTGTACAGGATTGCCTACGAAGGCATCACTACCGAACGTTTCCATCCTCAACCCGAGATACAGTGCTCCTGGTGCCAGTACAGGAAGGAATGCTCCGGATGGTGCAGGCAGTAAAGGAATGCAGTCTATTCAGAAGCCAACCATACGGTAGGCTTCTTTTTAACTTGGGGATGATGCAATTTATACTTTTTGCATACAAAGTTTCAAAATTACATGCAGAAAGTATTGCTAGATTACTGGAGTACAATTTATCAAGTATATCTCTCTGATAAGAGAAATGCCAAGACTCGATCTTTTGTCGATAGCTATTTTCAGCTACTCTTCGCTGTCAATTTCAATAGCACGTCGTCCAATCCATAGCGCACTACTTCGATTCGTTCGCTACGCTGGGCTATAAAATCACCAGTCATCACCGGGAGTTGGAAGGGAAAGAACGCCGGATTGTTTAGAAGAAACCCTAACACGCTTTTGGCCTCAGGTGTAGCCAAGAGCGCAGACTCGAACATTAAGATAGCTAAGTTTGGCTCTGTATTGCTCACTAACGTTGATTTCTCATAACACCCTTTGACTTCGGAATCCTGTAATACACCCCAGGTTACAAAGGAACGGATTACATACCTGGCATACCGACTCACTGTCTGCCGGTCACCATATTGTTCCTTGAGGCGGTTAATGATCTGCATCTGGGTTACCCGATCCTGTAAGGCCAGAAGACGCCCTGTTTGGCGTGCCACATTGAACCAGAAAGGATAAGTAGCTGCGATAAGTCCCCAATGAATTGCAATGGCCTTAGACGGATTTCTCCGTAAAAACTCAAGCGAGGCATCCCGGAATGGAATCAGTTCCGGATCTGGAGATACCCAGATCTTCATTAGATTGTTAACAACAAAAGTTCGAGTCTGGACGCTTTGCTCGTATTCTGGGTTACTGACCTTTCTGTCTGCCAGGAACTCATGTAATTCCTGCCGGATAGTTTTGGCATCAAGCCCTGCCAGTAACAAATTGGCTGCTTTTTGCATCCACTCGAAACGAATAGCCTGCTTGATTCCTATTGTTTCGTGCCTCTTACCCATTACGGTGTTCTCCTTTCAAATTTCACAAGAGGGACTATGACTTCTTCAATGGCTATACCGCCGTGTCCTACGATGGTAACTCCTTGATTCACGAATGCATCGTGACCACTAGCTACTAGGGGGAAATAATCAGCAGGCAATCCGATAGGCGACCATTCATGAGCAAACGGGAAAGATGCTGCTACCTGAGAACGGAGTTCAGACGAAGGATAGATACGAACTCTTTCTCCACGGGTTTCAGCAATCACCCCCTCTAATGGACGCCCTTTGCCGTTACATTGAATATTTCCATGATCGGCCGTCAGCCAGACATCGTAACCGTATGCCAACAGTTGAGCAACGAGCGAAGTTAAGAACCCTCCCTGGCACCACTGCTTAATCTGGTTGTGCATTCCGGCGGAGCCCAGTTGCATGCCGTGCATAATCTTGTCAATCTTGTCCACAACAAGCCCCACCGCCTTGGTTTTCCCTGGATGTATTACGGAATCGAGGATGTCGACCGCATCGCCATCACCCAAACCTCGCTGATAGGCAACATCCAGCCGAGACAGACCTTGGCCTTCCCAGAACTGTGTCCAGAGTTTCCCTTCACTGTTGGTAGAGTTAATTGATGATGGAAAATAGAGAGGCGGCTTGCCCGAAAAAATCGATTGCCGTGATACTGATGTCAGCGTAGGAATCCACGCGAAGGTCGCAGATTCTCGCATCATTAAATGGGCGTTCTGTTTTTGCAGAATCTGACGGACAGTCACCCACTGATCAAGGGAGAGACCATCAACTACGATCAATGCTACCAGTCCATTAGCTGAGTCTTCCCTATCTCGAACCAAACGGCGCGGTACATGGTGCAACATGGCCGGATTGGTTGGAGGCAAGTTCATCAGGCTGGAATAGTGATCCGCCAGCCAGGCTGCAAATGCTGTATTCAACGTATCACCCATTTCTCTGAGACGAGCCTGATACACTGCGTGCTCTCCACAATAAACCAGAGAAGACAATTCGGCCCATTTCAAGGCAAAGGAGGTCCAATCCGAGTAACGGGCGTCCCGGGTGGGCAGTCCTTTCTTGATAAGGTCAAACAGGCGGGAAACCCGTAACTTATCATCCCCGCCAGATGTGGAGATACCGCTTCGAATCCAAGAGTTGGCATCTACTTCAAAGTCTTGGACTTCGATAGGAGTGAGTTTCCCTTCCAGGAACAAGTTATCGATGTAGACCTTGATGTCTTGATGGTCAAATGGCAGGCACTCCAAACCCGGATACTTGAGACCGTATCCTGATGTTCCCTCCTGCACCAGATTCTCTTTGCCCTGTCTGGAAAGAAAGAGAGGCCAGCGTTCCTGCAAGAAATCGAAAAAGGCTTCAGCGTCCGGAATGATCTCTGAAAGCGGCCAGTCTTTAAATCCCTGGTGGTCTTTAAGAACATGAATGAGTCGTTCAGACAGCATCAACGGAAGTTGAAGATTGCCATAGTGCAAACGAAGCAAGGTGCGAAGTAATTCTACATCGTTGACGATCAACTCAGCTGCAATACCAAACACATGGCGGAGAATGTAATCCTTGGTGGCATTGTCGCCCATTCGATCAGGCAACGATTTGCATTGGGCTTCAAAGAGAGAGTCCAGCAAGCTTCTGTCAAGCTGTTCAATGACCGGATAGCTCATGTTGGGAAAAAGATCTCCCATATTGAAAGAGAGTTTTCGACCAGCTCCGAGCAGATCATAAGGCAGAGAATCCAGTTCTGTATCCTGCAAACGAAGGATAACAACCAAATCGGTGTGTTCACCCCGGTCCCATATCAAGCGGTACTTGGATTCATAGGCATATCTGAATTCGACAGGATCATGGAACTCAATCAGATCAAATCCACGTTCACGAAGCTTCAAGGCCAGCTTCTCTTCGCTCAGCAGGCAATCCGGATCGGCAACCAGTGTCAGCTTGCTGACGTTGGGTACAAAATCTTTTAATATGGTGTCTCGCCAACTGTTCATAGAATACATCCGTTCATCATTCGTAGCATGAGTAACGGTCTGATTTCCGGTACAATCTGCTTCGCGGCCTGCAATTCTTGCCGCCATTCGCTTTCGTCCGCATTGCAACGGGATAACCTGAACTGGCGAACTTCCGGCAAGCCCACGCGCTCAATCGCCTTACGGCGTGAGGCAAAGGAGGTGATCCCACGTTCCTCTTCGTGAGCTACAGAGGCGAGGTGAGCATGCTGTAAGGAGTTGAACAATTCCTGCCCGGCGTGTTCTGCTGCTTCCTGCAAACATTGATAGGCTTTCATGGAATCATCCTGACCAAGTGTTGACTGTATTCTGACTTCCGCTGTCTGCAACGCATCCCAGATATGCCGGGCTGTGGGTAGAAACAGTTTACCTTCCTCGCTCAAGAATACACTGACATAACCACGCCGCACCATGGGGATGCGCAGAAGCTGTGTTTTCTGGTGCATTCCTGCCTGAAGTCGGATCTCGAAGAGTCCCCAGAGTCCGGAAATGCCAGTGGGCAGCCCGTTCACGGTGACGCAAGGCAGTGGTTGACCTGGTACGATATGGGGCAGATTCAGTGCCAACCCTCGGATGCGGCTATTTTCAAGATTCAGCAGGGTAGTGCCGGCGAGACGATCAGCTTCCCGAGTGTGGAAGACAACTTTACGATGTTCCTGCCCGTCCGGCCAATTCAGATCCCACCAGGAACGTTTGCGTTTGGCTAAACCGCCGTGGGAGGTGAGATAACTTACCGTCATCCGTTCCACCCAGTAAGGCAGAGGATGGGAGCGCAGACGTTCAGCTGTCTGTACATCAGGTTCTTCCGAGATACCGTAGATAGCCGAGGATTCCCGCACACGCTGGATTTCCCCACGGATCTGGGCCACTTTTTGCTCAACAGAGGTTTCGATACCGTCAGGATCAAGGATAGCCGAGGCAAACATATCCTCGAACAACTCGCCTGCCTGGGAGGAATCGAGAATGTCGCTCGTCTTATCGATGCCGAACTCATCGAAGATCACCGAGAGTTTCTGTTCCA
The DNA here is from genome assembly GCF_000980515.1 of Akkermansia sp. UNK.MGS-1. Lineage (NCBI taxonomy): Bacteria > Pseudomonadati > Verrucomicrobiota > Verrucomicrobiia > Verrucomicrobiales > Akkermansiaceae > Akkermansia > Akkermansia sp. UNK.MGS-1. The sequence continues at coordinate 7,190 of NZ_LBCB01000034.1, forward strand.
GCACTTCGCGGACACGAAACTCGACCGAATCCTCAAACACGAAATTGATCGCCCGCACCGTTTTGGGCTGTCCTATCCGATCCACTCGGCCGATTCGCTGTTCCAGCCGCATCGGGTTCCAGGGGATGTCGTAGTTGATGACGACGTGAGCAAACTGCAAGTTCAATCCCTCGCCGCCGGCGTCAGTAGAGACGAGTACGCGATGCGTTTTCCGGAAAGCATCCTGAGCCTGCTTGCGTTCCTCCATATCCATGGAGCCATTCAAGGTAACGACAGAAATGCCCCGGACTTCCAAAAACTCTTTCAGCATCTGCTGGGTAGGTACGAATTCGGTGAAGATCAATACTTTCAAATCCGGTTCGTTTTCCTCAGACTGTAGCTTATAGATCCACTCGATCAGTGCTTCAGTCTTGGCATCCGGACCAGCCTGTTCACAACGAATTGCCGCGTCCAGCAGAATCTCAACATGGCTACTTTCGCTTTGCAAAGCCGACACATGGGATTTTAACAGCTCATCGAGCAACTCCTGTCCGTCCATGTCATAAGGTTCAAAACTTTCATCGTCAGTTCCTTCTGATTCCTCAACGTCATTTTGACGTACCCCCAGGCGTTGTCTGATTTGTTGCTCGCCTTCCTTGAGCGCCGCGAGCCGTCGTTCCAACGTGCTTCTGATCGCCCGGGTACTGGAGACAACCAGGCGCTGCATCAGGATCATCAAAAAACCGATGTGACGCTTCTGTTCGCGCATGGCCTGGTTGTACCCCTCACGCACATAGTCGGTCACCGCTTCGTAGAGAAGTTTCTGTAAATGGTGCGGGCTCTCCCAGGCAATCGGGGCCATCTGTGTGCGCCGGGGTTTAAAGAGCGGCTTGCCCTCGGAGTCGATGGCCTTGCGCTTCTCCGTACGGATAACGTACGGAGCAACCCGCTCGCGAGAAACGCTGTCCATATCAGGGAAGGCGTCGTCATCCAGCAAGTTCATGAGGCGATGGAAGGCATCGGTCTTCCCCTGGTGGGGCGTAGCCGAGAGGAGCAGCACATAGGGGGCGGCCTCCGCCAGTCCTTTGCCTAGTTTGTAGCGGGCGACTTGATCAGAGCTTCCCCCCAGGCGGTGAGCTTCGTCCACTACCACCAGATCCCAACCGGCAGTAATCAGATCCTCGAACCGGCTGCGGTTGTATTCGGCGATGCGTTCGGCAGTCCAGCCCCGCCGTTTGTCCATGGGTTTTACTGAATCGAGAGACACAATGACTTGATCGAATAGAGACCATGCAGAACTTCTCCGATCGCCACCCGGAACAAGACGCTGCAAAGTACCGAGATCATCGCCCAGGACGAGCTGAAACGTCTCGTTAAAGTGGGTCTGCATTTCCGACACCCACTGGGTAGCGATGCCTTTGGGCGCGACGACCAGAATTCTACGAACCAGTCCGCGCAGCTTCAGCTCGCGCATGACCAGGCCAGCCTCGATGGTCTTGCCAAGCCCTACCTCGTCGGCCAGCAGGTAGCGCACGCGGTCACCAGAGATGGCCCGGGACAAGGCGTGGATCTGGTGCGGCAGCGGAATAACGTTGGACTCCATGGGAGCCAGCAATACATGATCACCGGTAACACTGGTGGAGCCTTCGAGCACCTCGGCTACCTTGGCTGCGGCGGCCACATAGGCAATGCGTCCAGCCTCGATCTGCGGCTGCAAACCGGCGCTCAGCGGGCGCAAGGTGGAGTGGGGTATGTGCACAACCGCGTCTTGGTTCGGCAACCAGACACGACACACCGTCTGCCCCCACAAGGTCTGTTCTTCGATGACCTTGCAGGCGCTGTTATGAACGGTGCTGTATTGCCAAAGCGATTCCATCCGCTAATTATCTTCTAGCTTGATCTGTTGTCTGCTGAATTTTGAATGCAACGTTGCCAACTTAGTCCATTTCCTATCGAACTTCAGGATTTGAGAGGCCATACTTCTTCCTCCTCGGTCAAAATCTCTGCTGATTTCGCTTCGAGGCTCTCTAATAATGGAGTAGCCCATGAGTAAGCATTCAAAGAATCGATAACGTTTCTAAAATTGTCCCGACCCCCCAAATATTTTGGGGCACCTGCGTCAACGGACTCAGAAATCTGGTGTATGAGTCGCCCCTGTAGTTCTTGTGGCAAATGATCGATAATAGACAGGACTCGCTCCCAATGCCGTTTCTTAAATCGGATTTGGTTATTCTCGTTGGTGAATGATTCCATGGCAATCCCACTAATAACAGGAAACGGCCAAGATATTTTATCTTGTGAAAGCTTCTCGAGAAATTCATCGGCAGACGCAGCCGAACCTTCACCTGCTTGAAGCAAATTTCGTCCCAAATTTTCCTGTTGCTTCTCATCGAGGTCAGCAGCTTGTTCTGGTCCATTAGAAACAATGATATCTATAGCGGGATTCTGCAGATACCAGTTGTGAGATTTCATAGCATCGATCAGTTTCCTGTAACAGGTCTTTGTACTAAGTCCTGCGGACATGAGCAGGTCCAATGACATTTCCGAGACGCATTCAACAAACCGTTCCCGTTGTCGCTTAGTCAACGCACCATTAATAATGAGTTGTTCGAGGTAAGTAAGGACACTGGCACGCGTAGCGGACTCGGCGATAATCAAACCAACTAACGAGTCCTGTGCTCGATCACCTATCTCTTTGAATATGTCAGCGATGCTGCATACCCGCATCAGTATCTTCGGAAATTTACTGAGCCTGTCATGCCAATCATCGTGGGAAAAAACATCGATACCTATTTCGGTTAACATGGTGCAAGAGAACCAAGTCCCTCGGCGAAAGAAGATTGCCATAGATGAATCGTCGGAAATTTTTTCCAGCTCCCCCCAATAATTATCGAGCAGCCAACCATATATGTCATCATCAAGTCTTGGAAGAATATCTTTGGTAAACGCCAAGACAGCGGTTTGTTGATCATCGAGGAAATTGGGGCTTCCCAAGAGATTTGTGAGTAGTTGCTTTCCAAAACCATGTCGTAGCTTAACAGGCCTAGATAGGACATGTTCAACAACCATGGCAGCAGCATGTATGACCTGTTCCTCTGAGGGTGCCTCCTCATAAGGGTGACCATATAAACAGCGCATTTCATAGATATGGTTGAGAACGGTATACTCAGAATCGGAAATGAAACCATACTCGCAAGCCTTCGTTAAAACAAATTTATCCACGGCTTGATGCGCTTTTTCCTTGGTTGCGATCCCACCAACGATTTTACCCGCAGTACTATCCCGTTTTTGAGCTTCACGGAAGCGCCGTTTCAACGATTCAGCACAGGCCAGCCATATCATCACGAAAGTAGCACGGAGAGCACCCGCTTTTCCTGTATCGACTGCTTCATCGAATAAAGGACGGTCCTCTGCGGCAGGGATTTGCTCCGAATAATGACTAAGGTCAACTGTAGCAACCATTTTATGCCTCTCCTATTCTTGTTACTGCTTGATCGTACCACATGAGCAGTTTGGGGTCCTCTTCCAGGACGTTGTTGGGGATCTTGTCGGCGACGGCGACGATGACAGCGTAGTCGCGTTCCTGCCAGGCTTTCTTGAACCCGGCTCGAACTGCTTCCAGGCGGAAGACCTTGAGCTTCTTTTTGACCTCCTTGTATTCCTCAAACTCTTTGAGCAGCGCCTTCTCGCGCAACTTCTCCAGGTCGCCCGCCTTGTTGGGATCGGGTACGTACCAGCGGTCGCAGGCTTTGGCTACTAGAGTTGGATCATCCTTAGGTAAGTTGCGCAGCTCTTTCCAGTTGGTGGACAAATAAGAGTGGATCTGCTCAGGCACGGGGCCTTTGCCTTCGTAACAGAGGAAGTTCTGGCACAACAGTTCGCGCAAGTCGAGCTGGGCCTCGTTCTTGCTCCAGCCGCCAAGCTGCTGCATGAACTGCGGGTTGATGTCGGAAAAGGTCTGGGGCTTTTCCTTGATGAGCTGACGAAGCCATTGAATGGCAGATGCCTCGTCGGAGACAAACATAGACATCTGCTTGAGTTCACCCGAGGTCATCTTCTTGCGGTCGTATTCTGCCACCTGATCCGGCAGGAAATACATGCCGTCACGCTCAATGAAACGTTGCGATAGCCCGTTCTGAAACTCCTGGCTGGAGATCGGTACGGGGTAGCCCTTTCGCACGTAGTAGGCCACCATCTGGTCGAACAGGATACGGGGATCACGCTCCGCAACGAACTGCAACGAAGCACCCTGCTGCTTTGTGACTGGCAGATACTTCAAATGCGTGCGGACAAAATCCCACACGCCTTCTTCGGTTTGCGCCTCTTTCAGAAAGCGCTCTTCAAAACCTCCATTGGGTTTGTAGGCTGAGATAACGAGATCTTGCTTAACCGCTGTGGGTGTAGTTACTGCTTTAAAGCTGCCTTGCTTCTTGTCGAGAGCAGATACGTTTGCTACGATGAAGCCAGCTTCAGTCAGGGCTGTTTGAATACTGTTCCATACCGACGCCTTGGTTTAGCGAGGTTTGAAATTCTTCGTCGATACCTTTCAGGCGGAAGAAGATCTCGTCGTTAGCCTTGTCGTCCTTGAAACGTGGCGGGTCGTTGGGCTGGATAAAATAAAGATAAAAATCCCGCTGCGGCACGACGGTAGAGCGCTCGTTGGGCGCGCCGAAAAAGAGGTACCCAGCGCGAGCCGCTTTGTGTTCCTGCCAAACTAGTTCGTGCTGCCAGATCTTGTAGCCGGTCACGTAGGTGGCATCCTGGCATTCCATCACCCGTTTGAGGGCTTCATAATAGAACCGGTCGAGTTGAGCGTGGCCCAGGCTTTCAGCCCGTTTTTCGATCAAAGCATCAAAGTCGTCGGTCTTCTTCAAATCAAGATAGAACTGGCGGTTGTCGGCATTGAAAGAGATGAATTGCCCACTGACTGTTTTGTGGATCTCACGCAGAACTGTTTCCACATGGGTTTGGAGATCCTTGTCTGGCTCATCGCTCCCTAGTTCGGCGATCAACGGATCGAAGAGGCAGAGACGGTCACGCAGCTCCTCGGCAGATGCGCCCATGGGGGCATAGATGTCGCCGGTGGTGAGACGATGAACGGACAGCGCATGGATCAGTCGCAGAGCCATCGGTTTGTATTGCTTGCGGGTGATGGCATTTTCAATGCGAGATTCCAGTACCTGGCTGCAATCGATGACCTCCCTGATCTCAGGGATAGCTCGGAAAGAGGGATTTTGCTTGAGCGTGTTCCAGTAGCTGTCGAAGGCGATCAGGCCGGGTTCGTCTTGAGGTACATCCTTGTCGAGAATGCCTTTCATGCTCAGGGACAGGGTTTTGAGCACTTCGCGTTTTTCCACCACGGTGACACGTTCGAAGGTATCGATATAATCGGGATGTACCGGGAAAAGCCGGACAAACTCGTCCATCCGCTCATTGAGCCCTCCATAGTATTTGGCAAAGGGCATCAGGTAGTCCCGGATCTTGGTTTGTTGCTCGGCCGTCTTCTTGAGCAGGCGCTCGGCCACGACAAATTTCACATCGTTGCGAGCAATGAGAATTTGCTCAAAGCGATCCTTTACCCGGCGAATGCTGTCGGCGACAAAGGCGAAGCGCGGGCTGTCAAAAATGGCTTCCTGAACACCAGCCATGAAGCGGAAACGCAGGTCCTTGCAGACCTCGCCAATCTCGCGAAGGAAGTTGAGATCAAGGATCAATTCCTGGTCCTTGCGAGTGCGCAGATAATCGAGAAGCTCGTCGACAACCAGCAACAGTCCATGCGCCGGGAAGACCTCGCCAAACTTGGCCATCATATCTTCGAAAGCTCGTTTGTGACTGGTGATGGTGCCGGCTTCTGGGAACACATAGTCCACGCCGAGTTTTTCAAGGTGTTCTTCCAACTCCGAGACCAGGATATCACGCAGGGACATGGTGGTGGCTCCGATTTCTGTACGGATGACCTTGAAACGCCCTGCTATCTGAGAGGCAACGTCGCGAACGCCAACATGGTTCAGGTCCGCCAACAGGGAAGCGTCAGCAGCAAGGCTGGAAACAACCGACATCAAGTGCGACTTACCGGTGCCGTAGTTACCGACGACCAGCAGGCCCTTATTGTCGACAGGCTGGTCAAACTGCATCTGAGGAATGACAAGCTGCGTGAGCCGTTCTGCCATTTCGTCGGAAATGACATAAGTGCTCACGAGAGTGTGTGCGGCGTTTGATTTGTCCGCGTCACGCAACTGAACGACCGATTCAATCGGGTCGAATTGGATAAGATCTCCGTATTTCATGCTTGTTCTGATTCTTTTTTATTTATTGCCGAATCGATCGTTGCCGTGCCATCCATACTTACGATCAGCGCATCGGCCGAGTCATAACAACGATACTCGGGATGTCCATGTTCGGCGTATAAAAGTTTTCCGGAATGGGCGGTTCCATTCCAAGAAGCAACTACGGATCGGTTTCTTGAAATTGACTGTAGCAGACGCAAAGGGTCCTGTTGGAGGTCCTTATCGAAAAGGATTTCGAGATTATCCAGTATCACGGGTGATTGTGACTGGCTCACTATTTGATCAAGGAGGCCCGGTAGCCGAAGCGCTCGTTGCCTTGCTGACAGTTCAAGTAATTCTCTGGAAAGAGTCAAATTAACATTGATGACAGACGAAGCGAACTCATTGGCGACCTCTCTAAGAACATCGGTCTTGCCGGAACCTGTCTCACCTACAAGTAGCACAAGGCGATGATACAGACCTTCGGCAGCTTGGAGTGATCGTTTGATTTTTTCATGTACTGGTTCGGCCATAGTAGCTCCTTACTATTTGGTGTTCGATACCCTTATAGATCGTCTATTGCTCACATTCGGATATTTTCAAATAGCATTGATTATCAGCTGTTTTTCGATCATTATGTTTTCAGTAAGAGCCAGAAGATTACTGAAAAAACAGAACACAATGTCACTAAACTGGCTCCCATAAACTACATTGATGGATAACCGAAATCAAGTGGATTTGCAGGCAAAAAGACGGACCGTGATGATTTACGTTGTGAGAATATATCAGTAAATCAATGCATCATAAAAGAGGCCTCCAATTTTGAGCTCTTTACTCTGAAAATCCCGCTCTCCCTGCGTCATATATTCCTGAGGAAGTAGATTCTCTGCTTCCTGTCTGTGCCCGCCTCCCGACCTTGTTCCGGGAGGCGGGCTTTTTGTTGCAACAAACCAACCATCAATGAACATGAATACTCGTACATCTACACGCGAACTCTATCGCAATCGCGATAATAGTCCTCTGGACAAATTCCAGATCCGGCGTGTCGCCCCCTCCGTCTTTGCCGGCCGCGAGGACGACAGTCGTTCGGGAAAATATCGCTTCGTCTCCTCCGATTCCCTGCTTGACCAGATGGAAGAAGCCGGGTTCCTCGTTGTCGGGGCTCAGGAACAGCGTACCCGGAAACCGGACGGAACTCCTACCCGCAAGCACCTGATTCGCTTCGCCCATAGAGATGTGCTGGAACACAACCGTGACCAGCGCATCGAAGTGGTCATGATCAACAGTCACAACGGCAGCTGCTCCTACCAGCTCATGGCAGGCATCTTCCGGCTGGTCTGCACCAACGGCCTGATTGTCGGAGCACGCATCGCCGCCATCAACATCCGCCACATGGGCCATACCGGGGAGGATGTGATTGCAGCCAGTCTCCGGCTGGCCGGAGAAACGCCCCGTATCATGGACGACATTCGCCGCATGCAGGGAGTCGAACTACCCTACAAGCGTCAGGTGGATTTCGTTCATGAAGCGGCACAGCTGCGAATGGGAGACGACTACGAAGACAGGATACGTCCCGAAGCTCTTCTGTCGCCCCGGCGATGGAACGACATCGGCTTTACGGCGGGAGGCCCAGCTACCGTCTGGCAGTGCTTCAACCGGGTTCAGGAAAACCTGATCCGGGGAGGCGTTCCCTTGAAGCCACAGAAGGAAGGTGCTTATCGTCGTCGTTCCCTGAGGGCTCTCAACGGTCTTGACGGCAATACGCGCCTGAACCGGGAACTCTGGGATCTGGCCGACAGCTATACCCTGAACAACTGACCCGAGACGACCATGAAAAGAAAACATCATCTACGGTTGATGCGCATGAGACGGACTCCATCCCTGACAGGGCTGGAACTGTCCATTCTCCTGTACCTTCATAGCGACTTTGAACGCAGTGACGAGGAGATCATGCTGGAATGCCATGGCATCGAGCAGGAAAGTGTCAGGCATGCCGTCCGTGGTTTGGCCGGCAGTGAATTCAACATCCGCACGAAGGAAGAGGAATTCCTGCTTCGTCCCGACTGCTGGCTGATTACCTATGCCGGACGGCAGGCGCTCAGGCAATGGGTGTCCGCTGCCGCTCCGGTTCGTCGATCATCACGGACAAGGGTTAACGCATGAGACACCGCCATGAACATGAAAGGCATCATCATCGCCCTGATGGCGCTCGTACTGCTGTGTCTGCTGGGACCAGTCGTCGTCAGCATCCTGTCGGCTCTGGTGGCCGTAGCTCCATACCTGTTCGCCGTGCTGTTGATCCTGGGCGTCATCGCCTTCTTCCGCAAGTAACCCTGACAGGAAAGGAATGAGATATGAAGACGATTCCCATCATCGCGCAACTGCGTTCCACGAGCGAATACGATACGGACGCTCCGTACGTGTATCTGGAACTGGACGAGAAGCTACTGGCCCGGATCGAGAAGGCGGTGTCGCTTTACAGCAGTCATCAGAACGATCCTTCACTGGGGTTGAGCAAGCTGACGATTCACGGGCCGTCCATGGCGGCTCTGGCGAATCTCCCGGAACTGACGGAAGAACAGCAGAAGTCTCTGGACGAAGACGAAAGCATCCTGCTGGCTTCGCCGATTCCGGAAACGGAACTGGATGCACTCGAAAGCTGCATCCGGCTCTGTGGTGAAAGCATCGACATCCTTGATGTCCGGTGCCTTTATGCTGTCGCCTGCAACAGGCACACACGTGACATGTATGAAGCCAATATCGGGGCCGTACTGAGACATCTGCTCAAGTCCCGCCATCATCCCGGAAAGGAGGTGTTGCCTGATGCTGACGATTGAAAAGTACAAGGGCACCCGCTTCTGGGCCGTCTTCCGCGACGGAGAGCTGTTGGCCGTGACCGTGTACAAGCGCGGAGCCGAGGCGATCGTCAAGACGCTGGAAGCCAGGGACGGTTAAGACCGACATTCAGCAGCTCTTCTTCATGATGATGAAGGAGAGCTGTTTTTTATCTGCCATACAAAGGTTCTGGTTTACGATTCCGGATTTGTTTCCCTGTGAAGCAGAGTAGAACTGGAATATGATAAGTGCCGAAGGTTCCCCCGTCGGGCATCTCATCAGTACCTGTCAGCGTATGCACTCAACGACTTCATTAAAGACTAGGCAGTCGCATTCCAACTCTCCTCGTCCACAGGCATCGCTTATACGGACACCCAGCGCCAAGTGAACTACCAGACTCAGCAGCTCCTCCTCGACGAGATGAACCAATACACCGAGGCAAAAATTACTTTTTTTAGCTGGTCCGTAAACATCGATATGCCGTACGTCATCTGAAACAATCAGATTCAGAAATCACCAGACAACGAGATAAATGTCGAGATGACGTCTCCACCCTGGCTTGTGGAAACTCTGACCAAAAATCTTCCCGACTATTAAGCCTTTTTCCGGGAAATCACTAAGCCTCTATCACCACAGCCTCTAGCTCAACCCTGTTTACAAAACATCGAAAAATTGCCTCGGAATAGGAAAACTAGGCAGGAAATCAAGAAAACTTCTATCGCGCGGAGTGCTGGGCATTATCCGCCTCCCGGAGGGCATCCGCCGCCAGTATGCGAACCGTTTTTCCCTGACGGGAAATAATAACATACTGTCCAAGCTTGCTCTTCTTTTCCACTTCTTTTCTGACAGCTCGATGGAGAGCATTGAGTCCCCGGCGGGCAGTTTCCGAGATGGGAGTTTGATTGTTCATGGACGTACTTGTTGCCTGATGCATTGATATCGTACTTCATCTTCGATGGCAAGAACGCCGTCTGCCATGGAGAAAATCAGAGAATGTTCCAACCGGGAATTGTCGTAACACATTGTCTCGTCGCAAATGGTGAGAAAACGAAACAAATTGTTGATGCTCTTGTCATAACGTCGCAAAATGGCATTGTATGGAATATCGTGGCCGCCTTGCGCAACCCGTTCTTGGACCCGCAACGCAGAAAACTTTACATCAGGAATCCAGAGGTAGTGTAAAAAGACTCGCCATCCATCTCTTTGCCAATCCTGCACGCGATGCAGATAGGAGGTCCCGGAAAGAGTCGTCTCGAAGCAGAAACTTTCCCTCCGGGTGAGATGCCTGCCGAGTTGTTCCAGAAAAAGCTTTCCTGCCGTAATTTGGGCAGCCGCCGGATCAAGGGGCGACACCCCCTGGGCGATCATGTCCGCGTTTATAAAGGAGCGGCATTCCGTCTCATTCATCAGGTACTCCATGGCAAACGTCGTTTTGCCCGCCCCATTGGGGCCAGCGACGATATGGCATTGCGGCAGATCTTTCACTTACACGAGTCTCTCAAATGATTCCTGTCCGCACAAGCTTTGACTGCGGCTATCGGAAGTGGCGTAGACATCGTCAGATCGAAGACGGATACGGGAAGTTGAGTACAATGGAAAGGGCGGCGAAGGAAGGGTGAGAATGGCTTACGCTGATACTCCAGCATAACCATCTTTATGTTCGAAGGCTGATACCATGCGATCTTGTTCCTGTTTGCTGATGCCGAATGATTCCGCAACCTGACGCCACTGACTGACAGCCCGGGCAATCGGTTCCAACAGGTCATTCGTTTCAGAGGTCTTGATTCCGCATTCGGGAGCAATACTGCGGAGGACATCCAGAGAGGCGGATGTATCTTCCCAGTCGATAGCCGTATTGAGGTAGCGAGGGCATATATCCATGGGAGTGGGGTTTACGTCAAACAGTGGCGATAGAGACCAGCCTGTTCCCCCGGTTTGAAGGAATCCGTGATTCCTAAGATGGTCATCCGTGTTGGAAATCATGATGCTGAAGGCGATCCGCTGCCATAGCTGGCGCAAGTCTTGCCTGGGCGCAGCGCCATACTGGCGTATGGCATCCACGATTTCGAGGTAACTGTGCTGTTCGTTATCCCGGGCTCCCAGCATGCTCATGGCCGACAGGTAGGCGATTCGTCGCTGTTCCCGGGTGCGGTCAAAACGCCAGACGATCAGGACATCCTTGTCGGTTATTTTTTCCAGTTCGAAGCGCGGGACTTGGAACCCGGCTTTGGAGGCGAGAGTCAAGGCGACTGCTTCCCATGCAACAACGTTGTATTCATCATCGTGCCGGGGAAACTTGGCAATGCAGAGGTTCCCCTTCTTGTCTTTTACCGATGCCTTCGGACGAGCTCCACCGAGGGAAGAACCGGGAGCGAGGAGCAACCGCAGGTCTTCGGCATTTTCATCGTCCCGGCAGAAGTGGTCGGCGGCATGCAGCAAACGGGACAGGTTGACCAGAGGCGGAATTGGCGTCGCACCCGGAGGGGCGCAGAACGATTGTCCTCCATCCTGTGAAAAGCGCAACGCTCCCTGCCTTGCCTCGTCATTCACCCTGAGCAGGTAGTCCAGTTCGGAGAGTGTACGGGGGCTTTCATTGGCTGCTCGTGCCCGAACCAATTCAGCCCGCCGCATCAGAATGCGCCCCCACCTGTCAGGCGTGGAGTCGCCAATCGCTCCGAATACGCTTTGACCGGGAGTGGTATGAAAGGTACCGTCTGCCAGAGGAAGGAGTGGTTCCAGCGCAAATCTGTACGGATTTGCGAGCCATTCCCTGTTGTACTCGAAAGAGGCTGATTCCCGGCCCTTGCGAAAGTGCGACCACAGCCTGCCTGCTTGTACAGGCCCCGGGGAGTAAGGCAGGTCAATGAAGACGTCGATGGGAGTATCACTCATGGGTTCTTGGGAAGGTGGATACGTTTGGGCAAGCGTTCTTCTTCAAGAGCTCGGCCCACGGGGTCATTATTGGCATCGACGAGGTTTTTGAGCCTATCGGTCAGCCCCAGTACGAACAGGACGGCGGCATAGTTGCCCAGGGATACGCCGGGGTCGCCCTTTTCGACACGCCCCAGTGTTGAACGAGAAATGAATGCCCGTTCAGCCATCAGTGTCGTAGGGATACGCCGCCTCTTACGGGCATCGCTGATGTCCGCCCCCAATTTCTTGAGCGCCGCTTTCACTGGGCCCGGCAATGGGGATGTGGTTTTCATGAGAGGAATATGTATCATATAGTAAGCAAAATCAAGAAATATGTATTATATATGAGTCATTATGAGAAATATAGGGTTCATTCCAATCCAAAATAATTTTTCTCCCCTTACCAAGTAGTGCGCTGTATCATACGCGTAGCGTTATGATACAGCGCACTACTTGGGTCACTTCTATAGATAAGGCCAACTCAATCGCAGCCTCCAACTCCAGAAATCTCAACATCCTTCTAGGCCTCCTGGGAGCCGGCGCCCTCGCAACGGGAGCCGTTGCCACCGGCAGATACCTCACCCGCAAAGATCCCAAGGCCGAGATGGGCAAGATCAAGCTCAAGCTGCCCGGCTCCAGGAAAGACCCGAACACGGCCGCCGAGGTCGAACTACCCATCGACATGCCCGGAATGAGCCCCACCCTCATTGAAGGTCTCAACCGGGGCGTACGCCTCCAGGCCCGGAAGAACGTACGAGCCAATTCGTTCAAGCGCGATCCGCAGACAGGCAAGCTTGTTCCGTACGAGGAATGGAAGGCACAGCAGGCTCAGAAGGAGCAACAACCAGACAATGTTATCGAGTTCTCGAAGGCGGCATCCTCATCGCCCGGTTTTGCGGGTTATTCCTGCATTAAAGCACGGATTGATTTCGTCTTTTGTTCCGGAAATACATGGAACCATGCTTCGCCTTCGGCAGCACGAATGCCTTCCCGGTAGTGCTTTTCCGTCATGTTGGTTCCCGAGTGTCCAAGCCACATGGATACCCGGGGTATGTCATGTGTTCGAGAGGGCTACATTAGTGTAGACTTCCATCTAGAAGAAAGAGCATTTTCTTCTTATTTTACAATGCTTTTCGATAACAAGGATGTCCCCTGAATGTCCCCCAGTTCGTCAAAAAATAAGATTTTTGGCTTCTCTCTCCTAAAAACAAGTAACCCCTTCCAAGCTGTTAACTTAAAAGGGGTTATATGGTGCGCCCGAAAGGACTCGAACCTTCACAGAGTTGCCTCCACTAGAACCTGAATCTAGCGCGTCTACCAATTCCGCCACGAGCGCACATGGTTTGGTAAGAACGGGGCTTATTATGCACGGCGGCGCCGGATTGGCAACTATTTTCCTTCACATGAAAAAAATTTTTTCCCAAGGCACCTTCCTGCCTTCAGCCGGGGCCGCCTGGAAACGATATAAGGGCTTCTCAAATCTTTCCGTATGCAGTAGTCTCCCCCCAGCATCAGAGGCATCACCATTGCAGGCTTGTGAATGAGACGAATGAAAAACCGCTATTGAACCGTTTTGAGGTCATGGAAATGGGGTTCGGCCTGTGCACACTGGCCGCATTGATGTGGCTGCTGTGGTGGAACGGCTTCGGGGAAATTCATGAAGACCAGCTTTCCCTGCGCTATTTCCGCGAAATTCTCTCCTTCCTGGTGCTGGGCCAGCTCACGGGCGTCATCGGCATTTTGCGGGAAAAATGGCTTGCCAGGGCCATCCGCAACCCCCGGTGGGTAGAACTGGGGCTGGGGCTGGTGATTCTGGTCATGCTGGCAGGCGACTTTTTCCATTCCACCTTTATCTCCAAAATAGAGCTTCAGAACATTTTCCGCGCGCTCTGCCTCTGCTACGGAGCCGCCCCTCTGCTGAACCTCAAGGAATATTTTTTCCGCATCGCCCGCCGGAACAGGGGCTTCCACCTCCCGCGCATTCGTCCCGCCCTTCTTTTCCTGCTTACCCTGATTGCCTTCATTGCGCTGGGAGGAACTCTTCTCATGTCGCCGGGAGCTACCAAGGACGGCATCGTCCTTTCCGCCACGGACGCCTATTTCATCAGCACCAGCGCCGTCTGCGTCACGGGGCTGGTCCCCCTGAATGTTCATGAACACTTCACCAATTACGGACAGACCATTTTGCTGGTGCTTTTCCAAGTGGGAGCTTTCGGCATCATGACGTTCACTTATTTCGTCTCCCTGATGGTTGGCCAGGGGTTGAGCCTGCGTTCCAAGGTAACCATCAGCAACCTGCTGGATGAAGAAGGCATTGCCCAGGTAGACCGGTTCATCAAGAATATTATTGCCGTCACGTTCGGAGTGGAAGCGCTGGGAGCCATAGGCCTCTATTTTTCCTGGAGACATGTTCCGGGGCTGGAGGGAGACACGCTCTGGTGGTACGCCGTCTTCCATTCCGTTTCCGGTTTCTGCAATGCGGGATTCAGCCTGTTTGCGGATAACCTGGCCACACCGGGCGTAGCCTACAATATGGGCGGCCAGATTATCATTATGGTCATGGTGCTTTGCGGCAGCCTGGGATTCGCCATGTATCTGGAAATCGTCCGCCGGGCCAGAGTCGCACTGGGCTGGGATGCCCGGAACACCGTCAGCCGCCACTGGTCCACATACAGCTGGCTGGTCGTACGCATGACCGCCGCTCTGGTGCTTGGCGGCGGGCTGATCCTGTTCCTGATTAAAATAATTGACGGCAGCCTGTTCACGTCTGCCGATCCGTGGTACTGGATTTTGTGGGAGAGCCTGTTCAATGCAACGGCCCGCACAGCAGGATTCAACATTTCGGACATGGCGCTCAACAGCGCTCCATACGCCCTGTTTCTGGGAGCTCTCATGTTCATCGGAGGCAATCCCGGTTCCACCACGGGAGGAGTCCATACCACCGCATTTGCCGTTTCCTGCGGGGAGGTGGCGCGCATTTTACAGGGCAAGAAAGACGTGGTCATGCACAAGCGCCGGATTGCCCGCAATGTGGTGGAACGGGCCGTCATCACCGTCATTCTGGCCGGAGCCTGGGTAGGTATGATGACTACGGTCATGTGTTTTGCAGAACCGCGGTTGAGTCTGGAACGCCTGTTTTTCGAGGTAGTCAGCTCTTTCGCCACGGTAGGCTTTTCATGGAACGTCACTCCGGAACTCAGTGATGCCGGCAAATGGATCATCGTGTTCAACATGATTGTGGGCCGTGTGGGCATGGTGGCTTTCGTGCTGGCCTTCATGAAACAACCAACCAAATCCCCCCTGCGGTATCCGGAAACCAGACTGCCGCTCAGCTGACCCGGGGCATTACCCCCATTTTCATGACATGTGCGGAAGCAAACGCATTTCTTTCTTGCAAGAAAACATTTTAATTCAAGAATATTTGGCCTTTAGCGCCTGCCCTTGGCGGATCATGCCCGCAGGCTGCCCCCGCTATGAATAATCCTTCTTTTACTTCCTATCAAAAGATATGGCTCATGTCATACCCCCTCATGATCAGCCTGATCATTGAGCATATGATCGGCCTGACGGATGCCGTCTTCCTGGGGCGCGTGGGAGACGTGGCGCTGGGAGCATGCGCTCTGGGCGGCGTGTATTACATGGCCATGTTCATGCTGGCATTCGGCTTCGGCTTTGGCGCACAAATCATCATTGCGCGCCGCAACGGGGAACGCCGTTACAACAGGATTGCCCCCACCATGGTTCAGGGCTGTTATTTCATGCTGGTCCTGGCGGTAGCCCTTTTTGCCGCATCCCAATATTTTTCCCCCATCATCCTGCGGGACATCATTGAATCCCCACAGGTGTACGGGGCCACGGCGGATTACCTGCACTGGCGCACCTACGGTATCTTTTTCTCTTTCCTCTGCGTCATGTTCCGAGCCTATTACGTGGGGATTACCCAGACGAAGATTCTGACGGTCAATTCCATTGTCATGCTCCTGAGCAATGTCGCGTTAAATTACTGCCTCATTTTCGGGAAAGGCGGCTTTCCCGCCGCAGGCATAGCAGGGGCGGCCATTGCCTCCAGCGTATCGGAAGCAGTCTCCCTTCTCTTTTTCATCATCTACACAAGCATGACGGCGGATAAACGGAAGTACGGCTTCCGCCGGGCATTCACACTCCGCCCCCATCTGCTGAAGGGAATGCTGTCCATTTCCGGATGGACCATGGTGCAATCTTTTATTTCCGTCTCCATCTGGTTTATTTTTTTCCTGGCGATTGAACATTTGGGGGAACGCCCGCTGGCCGTTACCAACATCGTCCGCAATATTTCCGCCCTGCTGATCATGGTGATCAGCGCTTTTGCCACCACGGCAGGAGCTCTCATCAGCAACCAGATTGGAGCGGGAGAACAGCGCTGCCTGTTCAAAACCTGCGGCATGACTCTCAAACTGACATACGCCATCCTGATCCCCCTGCTCATCATACTGTGCCTGTTTCCGGAGTCCGTCCTCCGTGCCTTCACGGATAGTCCGTCCCTGATTGCCGCCAGCGTCAATTCCGTGTATGTGATGGCTTCTTCCACACTGATCATGGCTCCGTCATTCATCCTGTTCAATGCCGTATCCGGCACAGGCAATACCAGGGCGGGATTCATCATGGAAATGATTTCCCTGGCCGTTTACACGGCCGTCATTTATTACGGCATCATCAGGCTCAAGCCGGATGTGGCTCTCTGCTGGTTTTCCGAACACGTTTACGGCGTTACCCTGATCTTCCTGGCATGGTGGTACCTCAAGAGCGGGAAATGGAGAGGCAAAAAGGTTTAGGAGGAACAAGAACGGGGAACGGCACGAAATAAAGTCCGCTTTCATCCAAGCGGCTCCAACGCTCTCCCATTCTCAAAAAGTGCCCTGGTTGGAGAAAAGGCTGCTTTTTGCCCCCAGGTGGCAAAGGGCGGCGCATGCTGCTTCCCAATGCACCGGATAAAACACGGCCATTCAAACTCCGGAAAATAAGCCCGGAGGATACAAAAACGCCCTGCGGCATCCGCCGCAGGGCAAAAACATCAACACAGACAGGAATTATTCTTCGCCGGAATCCTCTTCGGAATCCCGTTCCTCTTCCGGAGAAGAAGTTTTCTCCTGCTGCTGGAGAGCTGCTTTCTGGGCATGCTTGCGGCGCGCTTCCTCCATCATGAAGAATTCCGCACAGCGGAAAGCGCGGCGGGCCGCCTCACGCGCCGTCTGGTCGTCCATCAGGGCAAGGCCTTCTTCAGACACTTCCGCCAGGAACATTTTCCAGGCTCGGGAAGCCACCTTCTTACAATCCAACTGCTTGAGAGAAGCGGCATCCTGCATGGGCTGGCGGTCTTCGGAACCGCCGCCTTTCTTATTGCGGCGGCGGCGCTTGCGCTTGTTAAAGGGCCCTTCGGAGGCGCCGCCCACCGTTTCCGGCTGGGCAAAGACATCTCCGCCATGCTGTTCATGGCGCTCCTGCTGTTCCGCATTGCGATTGGGGCGGAACGATTCCCGCTTGACCTTGACCGGAGCGGCAGCCTGGGGCTTCTGGGGAGCTTCGGGCATCATCTCCTTTTCCACGGGAGCGGAAGGAGCCGGGGCCTCGGAAGGGGCAACAACCGTTTCAGAGACAGGGGCCTTTTCATCAGCCGCCTTTTTGGCTGTTTTCGCGGTTTTTGTCTTCACCGCGGTTTTCGGGGCGGACTTGACCGTTTTGATTTTGGTTTTGGGTGCTTCTACGGAAGCGGCGTCAGCAGCAGCTTTTTTTTCAGCTGCGGCGGCCTTTTTGGTAGTAGAGGCCGTCTTTTTGGCCGTCGTCTTGCGAGCAGCCGTTTTTTTAGCTGCGGACGCTTCCGGAGCACCTGTTTCTAATGGTTTTTTTGCCATAAAATTTCAAGTGAAAGAAAGGATTATGAATCAATTCCGGAGATTGTCGAGATTTATCACGGAGCCTCATCCGGAAGAGCCGGGAGATCTTTCAACAGCGCCTTGTACTTTCCCGAATCAAAGGAGCGGCCCCCCACCACCATCGCATTAATAGTAATGGCCAGAGCCTGCGCCATCAGTTCCAGAGCTTCCTGTTCTCCCAGTTTTTCCCGCCCCGTCAGGCGTTCCAGACAGTTTTTGACATAAGCGGTGTCCGGCGACTCCAGCTGCTCCCGAACGGCAGGCACCAGCGTTTCAATCATTTCCTCCGGTATTTCCATGATAGTCCTTTTGTTGCTTTTATTTTACTATGGAACCAAATGAACGCGCATTTTTTCCGGGCAGACATTCTCTCCCGAATGGCATGCGGACACGGCATTTTCCATTCCAGCCAAGGCTTTTATTGGAAATAACCGCCACCCGGCAAGTTCCTGCTTCCAGTCCATTTCAAGCGAAATATTTTCCGTTTCCCTCACATGGCTCCCATGCGGCTGCGAATGACGGATTGCAGTTCCGTTTCAAATTCCCTCAGGTCGTCTGCCGTAGGTTCTCCAAGCGTAACGTCCCAGTTGATACGGCCGGTACGGTCAATATCCCATGCGCCCTGGGCGCCGCTCTTGAATAAAACCTTGCCGGCCATCAGGGCGTGGGGAGGCGTTATTTCATCCACAGTTACCTGGGTTTTTCCCAGCAGGGAGGCAGGGGGAGGCATTGTTCCGGGAAGCTCTCCGGGCTGCTCGGCTTCGGGTTCCGGCTCCGGCTGGCTGATGCGGATATCCAGATCCTGAAGAAGGAATCTTGTATCCATGAACGTCAGCTTGATGTTCAAGTCCTCATGCAGCCTTTTCTGGATGGCGTTTAAATCCAGTCCTTCTTCCGCCCAGGTCCGGATGGACTGGATCTGTTCCGGAGATAATTGATCAGGGTTTATCATGATATGTATTTGAGTTAGAATGATTTTTTCTATTCGCGACCAGCCATGCATTCCAGCAGGGAATGAACGCAGGCGAGAAATCCTGCGGACGACGTTCCACCCACGCCTGGATTTGCTCCGGCGTGAACCACTGCACGCTGTCCACCTCCGCCGCCGGAAAACGAACCTTCCCGGAATACCGCCCTTCATAGAGGGAGATGAATTCCCAGCCGTTATTTTCTCCGGCGTCAAAATCCGCGATTTTCTGCAGCCCGCAGCCGGACACCCCCAGTTCTTCCTTCAGCTCCCGCACCGCAGCTTCCTCATAACTTTCCCCGGCATCCAGATGCCCGGCTGCGGAGGAATCCCATTTGCCCGGCTGCCTGTCTTTCCACAGGGACCTTTTCTGGAGAAGCACAGCTCCATGCTTATTGACCAGGAACATATGTACGGCGCGATGACGAAGGCTGCCTTCATGTATTTCCCGGCGCGTGCCCTGCCCCGTCACCTGATTGAGTTCGTCCACGATGTCAAACAATTCATCTCCGCTCTGCGCCACATCCTTGAGAGGATTGGTATCATAAACGCGCGCCAATTCCACCCATTGGGACAAATTCAATTCCTCAGCCCTGGCGGAAGGGGAAAGTCCCAGGGAAGCAGCCACGCCCTCCCACGGAGGAGAAGCGGGGAGCTGTTTTTTCAATTGTTTGCGCCGCTGGGAAAAAGCCTTGCGCATCAGTTCATCCATCAGGCGGTCGTCATATGGAGGCAGCTCGCGGGCAGGGCGGGGAGTAAGCAGCATCACGGTGGAATCAATACGCGGACGGGGATGAAACGCTTCCGGCGGAATGGTTTTAAGGGCACGGGGAATCCAGTTTTTCTGGATGCGCAGGGACAACAGCCCGAAGGCATCATCATCCGGCGTCGCCAGAATGCGATCGATAAACTCCTTCTGGAGCATCACCACGGCACGTTCCACAGCACTGGGCCTGGACAGGAAATTCTGGAGGATGGCTCCCCCCGCGGAATAGGGAAGATTGCCAAGGAATTTGACAGGGGCCTCCGCAAACAGCCCCCGCGGATCCCAGGAAGCGCCGTCTGCATGGTGAACCTCCACATGGGGATCACCGGCCCAGCGCTCTTTCTGGTACTCCGCCAGACGGGAATCAAATTCCACCAGAACCAGTTTGCGGCAAAGGGGTGCGGCATGTTCCGTCAGGGAGCCGGTTCCAGGCCCTACCTCCACCACGCAATCCTGCGGCCGGATTTCGAGCTGCTCCACAATCCAGCGGGCCACATTTTCATCCGTCAGGAAATTCTGCCCCAGGGACTTGCTGGGGCGCACTTCATGGTCTTCCAGAACATTCCTGATCTCGGACGGTTTCATAATGAAGTGATGTTCGCAAAAATGCCTGTCAGGAGCCAGTAAAAAGCGGGGCAGTTTCCGGCATGAAAACGGAGAAGCTCCAACCGCCGCAGGCAAAGAACGGAGAGACGGCGGCAAGATATATCGCAAATTGACAAAAAGGGGAAAACATGTCACTTTTACAGGCGTCTGGAACAGGGATTCAGCCTGCAGTGAACCGGAAGGTTCCGCAGACTCCAAAATGTCCGGACGCCTTTGCCGGAGAAAAAGTTAAACCGGCTCAACAGCAAATTTGATAAAATCATGAAAGTACTTGTAACCGGCGGAGCCGGATATATTGGTTCCCACACGGTACGCCAGCTCGTCAAAACCGGCGCAGACGTGACCGTGCTGGACAACATGGTGTACGGCCACGCGGGAGCCCTCGTGGACCCGGAAGTGAAACTGGTCAAAGGGGATTTGGGAGATGCCTCCGTGGTATATCCTCTCCTGATGAAGGGCAACTTTGACGCCGTGATTCACTTTGCCGCCTTCATCAATGTGGGGGAATCCGTCCAGAACCCCCTCAAGTACTACATGAACAACATCGCCAGGCCCCTCGTCCTTCTGGGCGCCATGCAAGCCGCCGGCGTCAAGCGCTTTGTTTTCTCCTCCACCTGCGCCACGTATGGCGTTCCCACCCAGATTCCTATCCCGGAAACGGAAAAGCAGGATCCTATCAATCCTTACGGGAGTTCCAAGTACATGCTGGAAAAAGTTTGCAGGGACTGCGACCGCGCCTGGGGTCTCAAAAGCGTTTTTCTGCGCTATTTTAATGCCTCAGGTTGCAGCGAGGACGGCTTGATCGGTGAAGACCACGAACCGGAAACCCACCTTATCCCCAACATCCTGCTCACGCTCACCGGGGAAAAGGAATACATCGAAGTCTTCGGAACGGATTACGACACGCCGGACGGCACCTGCATCCGCGACTACATCCACGTCAACGACCTGGCGGACGCCCACTTGAAAGCGGTGGACTACCTGATGAAAGGCGGGGCCACAGAATGCTTCAACCTCGGAACCGGCCTGGGACTTTCCGTCCGGGAAATCCTGGAAACGGCTGAAAAAGTCACCGGCAAAAAAATTCCCGTCCGCTACGGCCCGCGCCGCGAAGGCGACCCGCCCCGCCTGATTGCCAATCCGAAGAAAGCCAAGGAAATCCTCGGCTGGGAAGCCAGGTGCAAGGATGCCGGGGCCATTGTGGAAACCGCATGGAAGTGGATGACTGGCCCGCGCCGCGGCCACTATTAATGCCTCTGCCCGCAAAAGGCCACCCTCTTTTCCGTCCTGCCATGCCCTCCATGGCAGGGCTTGTTTTTTCAAATTTCTTCGTACGCTCCTCTCCCGGAACCGCTCTTTCTTCCTCTGCCGGCCACAGCTAAAAACATTCAAAGGCAAACGGTTCCCGGCGTGCTGCTTCTCCTTCCCGGCTTCAAAAAGCCTTTTCCATTCCTCTCCGGCAAACCAGAAACACAGCCCATGTCCCGGCAGACGCCCCCGTCGGGTATATGATGCAACCAATATAAGCCGTTCATTATAAAATTCCATTTTGTTCATATCTGGTCATTTACCACCCTATAGACCATCAAAATTTTTGAACTCGCCTCAACCGGAAAAACATTCTATTATTTTCAGGAAGCTTCACATACTGTATGAGCCTGCATATTGAAAGTACTGAAAATGCCCTTGCGGAATTGAAGAAGCAGCGGACCAAGACACTGACCGCCGCCATTTCCGTCTCCTTCCTCGGCATCGCCCTCATGGGCCTCCTCCTCTACCTGGTGCACATCATCGTGGCCGTTCCGGAAGATCCCCCCATGGTCGCCTACGCCACCCAGGAAGGCGACAACCCGGACATCGACACACCGGAAGTCACCCAGACCACCCAGCGCCCCAGCAGTTCCTCCACCTCCGCGCAGGTGAAGGTCATCGCCGCCGTCGCCACGGCGGACGTCGCGGTGGTCAACCCGGATATTGAGGTGGACGTTCCCTCGGAAGAACTTTCCATGGGCATCGACATCGGCGACGGCTTCGGCACCGGCACGGGCGACGGAGACGGGGGAGGCATTCCCGGCATCATCTCCAAGCGCTGCGATTTGAACGACCGCATGAAGCGCATCACGGAAAACGGAGGCACCCCGCAGTGCGAGGAAGCCGTAGTCAAATCCCTCCGCTGGCTGAAAAAACAGCAGAATAAAGACGGTTCCTGGGGCGGGGCTCCCCATAATTACAAATGCGCCATGACGGGCATGGCTCTCCTCTCCTACCTGGCCCACTGCGAAACGCCTCTTTCCGAAGAATTCGGGGAAACTGTCCTGAAGGGCATCTCTTTCCTGGTGGATCAGGGCATGAAAAATCCCGTTCTCTCCCTGGTTCCCCAGAGGAACGAAGTCAGCTATGACCACGCGGTAGCCACCTATGCCTTATGCGAAGCCTACACCTTCTGCAAGCAGATGGACATCCCCTCCATCTCCAATCTGGAAAAGGTCGTCATAAAAGCCGTTGATAAGATTGTGGACAATCAAAATACCGACGGCGGCTGGGCCTACAATTACAACACGAAGGCGGGCGCTCATACGGACCTTTCCGTCACCGGATGGAACGTGCAGGCCCTCAAGGCCGCCGAACACGGCGGCATCCGCCCCTCCAAAGGCGAAATACGCACGGCCCTGCGCAAAGCCGCGGCCTATTGCCAGAAATGCGGCAAGCCCGACGGCCTCTTCACCTACATGCAGAAAGGCAGGGAAGATGCCGCAGCACGTCCCTCCCTGGTGGGCGTAGGCGTTCTTTCCCTTCAAATGTGCGGCAACGGTTCGGACAGCGCCGCCCGCAAGGGACTGGACTGGATGCTCAAGAACACCAACCAGCCGTTCAACTGGAAGGCGAACAATACTTCCTCCAACCTCTACCAGCACTATTACGGGGTACAGGCCGCCATGAACCGAGGAGGGGATGTATGGAAAGCGTACAACAAGGCCTTCCGTGATTCCACCCTCGGAGCCCAGGCCACCGATGGAAGCTTCACCCCGAACGGATTCCCGGGACCGGGGGGGCTCGTGAACAGCAATGGAGGTTCCATCAACGACAAGATTTACCGCCAGTGCCTCGCTACGCTGATGCTGGAGGTATATTACCGCTTCCTTCCCGGCACGGGGGAAGGCACCAGGAATTCCTAATCTGATTGACAGACAGGCGTGTCTGGCTTTAGTACGCTGCCAGCCTTGTAAACAGGCAGGCCAGCAATACATACCTGTACAGGGCAATTCTCCCCATTTTTCAGAAATGCGGGAGTTTTTGCCTTGATGCCAACCAGACACCTCCCTCTATGAGTCTCCACATTGAAAGTACTGAAGATGCCCTTGCGGAATTGAAGAAGCAGCGGACCAAAACCCTGACCGCCGCCATTTCCGTCTCTTTCCTTGGCGTCGCCCTCATGGGCCTCCTCCTCTACCTGGTGCACATCATCGTGGCCGTTCCGGAAGATCCCCCCATGGTCGCCTACGCCACCCAGGAAGGAGATAACCCGGACATTGACACGCCGGAAGTCACCCAGACCACCCAGCGCCCCAGCAGTTCCTCCACCTCCGCTCAGGTGAAGGTCATCGCCGCCGTCGCCACGGCGGACGTCGCGGTAGTCAATCCGGATATTGAGGTGGACGTCCCCTCGGAAGAGCTTTCCATGGGCATCGACATCGGCGACGGCTTCGGCACCGGCACGGGCGACGGAGACGGGGGAGGCATTCCCGGCATCATCTCCAAGCGCTGCGATTTGAACGACCGCATGAAGCGCATCACGGAAAACGGGGGCACCCCGCAGTGCGAGGAAGCCGTAGTCAAATCCCTCCGCTGGCTGAAAAAACAGCAGAACGGCAACGGCTCCTGGGGTGAAGGGCAATTCCGCGCTTCCATGACCGGCATTTCCCTGCTGGCCTACCTGGCCCACTGTGAAACCCCTCTTTCCGAGGAATTCGGAGAAAACGTCCTGAAAGGCATTTCCTTCCTGGTGGACTTAGGCATGAAAAACCCCGTCCTTTCGGAACAGCCCGCCCTGAAGGAAATCTGTTATGACCACGCGGTAGCCACCTATGCCCTGTGCGAAGCCTATACCTTCTGCAAACAGATGGACATCCCCTCCATCTCCAATCTGGAAAAGGTCGTCGTAAAAGCCGTGGACAGGATTATTGACGCCCAGTGTCCCAACGGGGGCTGGGGCTACAGCTACAACAACAAGATTAATCCGGACATCGACCTTTCCGTCACCGGGTGGAACGTGCAGGCTCTCAAGGCTGCCGAACACGGCGGCATCAAGCCTACCAAAGGGGAAATCCGCTCTACGCTGCGCAAGGCCTCAAGCTACGTGCGCAAGAACGTCATGCCGGACGGCAAATTTTCCTATAAGGAAAACGGTAATATGCCCCGTTCCTCCCTGGTAGGCGTAGGCGTGCTTTCTCTGCAAATGACGGGCGACGGCTCCGGCGGTGCAGCCCGCAAGGGATTGGACTGGATTAAGAACAACGTCAAGACCCTCCAGTGGGGCCAGGGAAGCGGCACGGAAAATGTCAAGAGTAATCTCTACATGCATTACTACTGCGTGCAGGCTGCCATGAACCGCGGAGGAGACGTATGGACCTCTTACAACAAAGCATTCCGGGACGCCGTGCTCAGCGGCCAGAATGCGGACGGCAGTTTCCGGAAAAATGACGTAGGATACGTTTCCGGCATGAGCAATAAATCTGAAAACATCTACCGCCAGTGCCTGGCAACGCTGATGCTGGAAACCTATTACCGTTTCCTGCCCGGTACGGGGGAAGGCACCAAGAACTCCTGAGGCATCCCTCCGAATAACGAAAAGAGCGCCGCGGGAAAAGGTTCTGCATGCGAGAAAACGAACCTTCTTCCGGCGGCGCGCAAATTAAATCCTGACTTGACCGCAGAGGTTTCTCTTGTTATTCATATGGTTTCCATTTTCTAACGACGTGAATAACAATTCTTCCATCCTTTTCGGCCTTTTTGATGAATTTCTTTGGGTCCGGTGTTCCGGACGCGGAAGTTTTGCCAATAGTCCGACTGTCAAATCCCTGGGGGACGATTACATCGCTTCCGGAGGGCGTCTGATCGTCATTGATCTGGAAACTTGCTCCGGCATTGACTCCACCTTCATGGGCACTCTTGCGGGCCTGTCCCGACGGCTGCTTCCCATCGGGGGATCCGTCCAAATCGCTTCCCCGAGCGAACGCTGCCTGAGCGCCCTGGAAAGCCTGGGGCTGGACGCCCTGCTCAGCATTGAACCGCCCACAGCCCCCTGGAGGGGAAAAGTAGAGCAGATACGTGCCGCCCTGGGTACTGAAAATGCCCCTTCCGTTCACTTGGATGCCAAGGAGCAAACTCTCCACGTTCTCAACTCCCATTTGACCCTGAGCGAAATGAGCGAAGAGAACGAAGAAAAATTCCGCAACGTAACCGACTGCCTGAAAGAAGAATTGGAACGGCAGAAAGATCAATAAAAATACCTCCCCTCCACATGGACCTGCGCTCCATGGCCTCCCTGTATGAGGAAGCCCTTTCCGCAGCAAGGGAAGAAGGGCCGGCCGCCGTCAGGGAACATTCCGTTTCCAATCATTCCGCCCTTCCGGACGAGCGGACTCTTCAGCTTCTTCTGCTGGAAGGAGTATTTGGGACCTCTTTTACGGATGATTCAGGCAGGGACGTTCACATCCTGGATTTCGGGAACTGGAATAAATCTGCCGGGCCGGACTTTCTAAACGCCAAGATATGCATTAATGGCGTCCCGCAATCGGGAGATATCGAACTGGATCCCGCGCCGGAAGACTGGGAACGCCACGGGCACGGTTCCAACCCGGGGTTTAATGGCGTCATCCTGCACCTCGCCTGCACGCCCAGCCGCAGGAAATGGTTCACCCGCAATGCCAGGCATGAACGCGTTCCTCTGGCTATCATTCCCCCCGCTGCGCTGGCGCGGTCAGGAACATCCCCTTCCGGCAGCGCCCCGATACGCCACTGCCGACACTCCGGACTGCTGGCATCCATGGCTCCGGAGTTTCTGGAAACACTCCTTCAATCAGCAGCAGCCTACAGGTTCCGGAACAAGCACCGCCGCCATGCGGAACGCGCCAAATACGCAGGAGAGGAACAAACCCTTTTTGAAAACCTGGCGGAAACGCTGGGCTATCACGCCAACAAAACCGCCATGCGCCACCTGGCCCTGCGGGCCCCCCTGCGCTCCATCCGGAACTGCCCGGAAGCCCTGCTCTTCGGTACGGCGGGATTCCTCCTTCCAGTATTGCCAGCCTCCTGCACACCGGAAGCCGTAGATCTGCACAAAAAACTCTGGGCTCAATGGTGGCCCCTGCGGGAACAATTTGAACTGGCGCCGGACCGCTCCTTCCCCTGGACATTTTCCGGCAGCAGGCCGGCCAACCATCCGCAGAGGCGCGTAGGGGCGCTGTCCGTCATCGCAGCAGACTTTGATACGTTTAAGCGTCTTTGCGTTGCCAGACATACGGAAAAACTGACCGAGTACCTCTCCTCCCTTACACACCCCTACTGGAGCACCCATGTAACGCTTCCTTCCTCACCCTCTCCCCGCCCCATGGCCCTGATGGGCCGGGATAGAATCTTGGACTTTATCATCAACCACCTTCTTCCGATGAAAGATGACGCACATGCATGGAAACATTATCTTTCCCTTCGGGCCGGACAGGCGGGAACAAAAGTTCTCTCCGTCCACCAATCCCTGCTGGGCGGCAGGCCGGATGCACAAGCCTTTCTTGCGAAAGCCTGGCACCACCAGGCTTTGCTTCAAATCCACGATGACCTGTGCTCTCTCCATTCCTGCGCCATTTGCTCCCTTCTCGGGCAAATGGAAAAGAAATGAGAGCGACCCCCTTCTTTCCTCAAGGCGGGAAGCGGAAGACCTTTCCCCCCCCTGCCCAACCTTTCTATCCGGAGAGGCATTCCTTCTTTCAGAACGCGCCGTTCAGCATGCTCATCCTTTGAAACAAACACCGTTCCTCCCGCAAAGGTCCGGGATAAAAAAGGCTTCCAGCCCTTACGAAAGGACCGGAAGCCATGATTATGTTGCGTTCCGGAATTAAAACCGGATCATGGATTTCCTCTTTTACCTGGCTGCGGGCTGCGAAGATTCCGCTTCCGATTTCAGCGGCAGGGTTTTCATGCGGGTCATCTTCCCGTTGACGCGCACGGGCAACACCTTGGGTTGGGCGGAATACAACTTCACATTGCTTACCTTGCCGTCCTTCCAGGAAAAATCCACCGTGACGTTTCCCCGGGCTTTCAGCCCCTTCACGGAGCCTTCAGGCCACGCTTCCACGGGAGAGGGCATGATGTCTAGGCCCCCGGCATGGGATTGCACCAACATTTCACAAATGCCGCCTACAATGCCGAAGTTGCCGTCCATCTGCATAGGGGGATGAGTAGTCAGCATATTCGGCAAAGTGTTGAATTTCAAGAGTCCCTGAACCATTTCATGAGCCTTGTCCCCCTCGCCCAGGCGGGCCCACAGAGCCGTGCGCCACGGCCACGTCCAGGAACGGCGGCTGTCTCCGGTCGTGCCGCGCCATTCTAGGGAAAGGCGGGCGGCTTCCGCCAGCTTGGGCGTCTTGAGCTTGCTGATCTGGTTGCCGGGGAAAACAGCAAAAAGGTGGGACGTATGGCGGTGGTCCGTCTTGGGAATGCGGTCAATCATCCATTCCTGAAGATTTCCTTCCTTGCCTATCTTGTTGCCGGCCAGCCTTTTCAGCTTGCCCTCCAGGCTCTTGGCCCAGGCGGCGTCCTTGCCCAGAATGCGGGCGGCTTTGATGGTATTGGAGAAAAGCTCCGCAATGAGCTGCTGGTCATGCATCACACCGTCTTCACGCGGCCCATGTTCGGGAGACCAGCCATTGGGAGCCACCAGAGTTCCAGCTTTCACATCGGCCATATCCTTCTTCTCCTCTTCGCTCGGATCCTTGCCGTTTGTCTTGAACCCTTCGCCCCCGGCTCCCAGTTCCTTCAAATGGTCTTCCCAGAAATGACAGATTTCCTTCATCAGGGGATACGCCTGTTTTTCCAGATACTTTCTATCACCGGTAAATGCATAATGTTCCCATATATGCAGCGCATACCAGGCCGCACCGGGGATGTTCCACTGCCAGCCGTTGCCACCGAAGATATTCTGGGAGGTGCGCACCGTCCAGCCGCGCACGGGTTTGCCGTCCTTGGTATTGAACCCCTTGTTCGCCTGGGAAGCGTCCCGGCAGCCGGGGGCCATTGCCTCCACATAATTGACCAGGGCCTCATGGCATTCGGAAAGATTGGCGGGTTCCGCCCCCCAATACGCCATCTGGACGTTGATGTTGTTATGGTAGTCGCAGGCCCACGGCGGTTTGACATAATCATTCCACAACCCTTGCAGGTTGGCCGGTAGCGTACCGGGCCGGGAACTGGACAGCAGCAGATAGCGGCCGAACTGGAACATGGTTTCCTCCAGATTGGGATCTGCCGGATTTTTCTTATAGGCTTCCAGACGCTTCGGCGTAGGCAGCTTGGCTACATCCTCCTCCGTTTTTCCGAAGTTGACCTTCACCCGGTCAAACATGGACTTGTACTGGGAAATGTGGGCCTGTTTCAGGGCGGCATAATCCGCAGAAGCGGCTTTGGCCGCATAACGGTCCAGCTTCCTGGAGGGAGATTCACCCTTCCAGTCCTTTTTATAATCCATCAGGTAATCCGTCTCCATGGCGATGACGACCATGCAGGAATCCGCATTTTTCACGGAAATTTTATCTCCCGAGGCAGAAAGCGTACCGCCTTTGGGACGGATCAAAACACGGCCTTCATAATTCATGCCGTTTTTCAACATCCCCTTCCAGGTGATGACGGATCCCTTGGCGGAAATATCTGCTCCAAGCTGGCTGTTAACGGAAAAATCCGCGCTGAATTGGCCGGGGTTGCTGGCTTTATAGTTCAGTACCAGGACGTTGGCAGGCGTGCTGGAGAATGCCTCCCGGTCATACGTTACGCCGTCCGCCTTGTAATTCACTTTATGAATGCCGTCCCGGAGATCCAGGGAGCGCGTAAAATCTTCCACAGACAGGGAAGCCGGCTGGTCGCCTTTTTTAAAGTCCACAAACAAATCCCCAAAGGGAAGATAGTTGCCGAACTGGTTCGTTCCGGCATCAGGCCCGTAACCGTACCCTCCCCCCGGATTGGCTCCTCCGGACCAAAGGCTGATTTCATTCAGGGCCAGCCGCTCGCGGCCGGGAGCGCTGAAAATCATGGCTCCAACGCGGCCATTGCCAATGGGATACCCCTCCGCTTCCCAGACGGAGGCAGGCTTTCTGTACTTGCCAAAACTGCCCTCGGAATTTTTGTCTTCCTGCGGATAAACAACTACGGCCGGTTCATCAGACCAGATCAAATTGGAGGCGGAAGGCTTATCCAGAGCCCCCCACCCGAAAGAAACGGCACTTACCGCCACGGCAGATAAATATAGAGATTGGAAATGCATGCTTTAATAAACAATGTCACATATTTACTGCCTTCGCAACCTCTATCTTTCAGCCATTCCGAACTTATCGGCCGCCACATGACGGATTCTTCCCCCCGTTATTTCCCTCCCGGCCCAGGGATGGTTCCTCCAATGGCGGAGAGAACAGTAAATTTCCTTGTCTTTAAAAATGACGCTCCTAATTTGGCATGTATGTTGAAACGACTTCTCTCCGCATTTTTTTCTCTGTTCTTTCTGGGAGCGGCCTCCGGTACATCCTTTGCGGAAGTCACCGTTCCGGACGTCCTGAAAGACCGGATTGCCCTGAAAAAAACGGCCCGTCAGCTCAATATCGTTTATTTTCTGGGCAGTGATACGGAACCCGTTCCGGATTATGAACGGCGCCTCAGCGAACTGCTCCTTTACCTCCAGCAGTTTTACGGCAAGGAAATGCAGCGGCATGGCTATGGCGCGCGTTCCTTCGGCCTGGACATCAAATCCCCAGGCCGCGTGAACATCATTGAATACAAGGCCAAAAATCCGGCGGCCCATTATCCTTATGAAAACGGAGGCGGCTGGAAAGCGGCCCAGGAACTTGACGAATTTTTCAAAGCCCATCCGGACAGGAAAAAAAGCCAGCACACGCTTATCATCATGCCCACCTGGAATGACGAAAAGAACGGCCCCGACAATCCCGGCGGAGTTCCCTTTTACGGCATGGGGCGCAACTGTTTCGCCCTGGATTATCCGGCCTTCGACATCAAACACCTAGGGCAGAAAACAAGGGAAGGAAGGCTGCTGACCAAATGGTATGGAGGCATGGCCCACGAATTGGGGCACGGCCTTAATCTGCCGCACAACCATCAGACCGCCTCGGACGGTAAAAAATACGGCACGGCCCTGATGGGTTCGGGCAATTACACGTTCGGGACCAGTCCCACGTTCCTGACCCCGGCCAGCTGCGCCCTGCTGGATGCCTGTGAAGTGTTTTCCGTCACCCCGGCCCAGCAATTCTACGAAGGCAAGCCGGAAGTGGAGGTCGGGGACGTAGCCATTTCTTTTAAAGGAGACCAGATTCTGGTTTCCGGCAATTATAAAAGCCCCCAGACCGTCAAAGCTCTGAATGTTTACATCCAGGATCCTCCTTATGCGGTCAACCAGGACTATGACGCCGTTTCCTTCTCCCGGCGCCTTGGAAAAAAGAGTGGGAAATTCTCCATGAAAATTGACAAAAAAGAGCTGGAAGGATTGAACAATAACGAATTCCGCATTTCCCTCATGTTCATTCTCGCCAACGGGCTGCACATGCAGAAGCACTTCACGTTCCATTGGGACGCTCTCCAGGATTACAGGGACGGAAGCAAATCCTGAACGCATTTTCCGTGCGCGGGCGGAGGCCGCCAAAATCACGGCCTCCGCACCTTGCGGGGGCCTTATTCCTTCAAACTGGTGCGCCAGCCGGAAGCGTGCTGATAGTAATAAACCGCTTCCCTTTCCAGCTCTTTCATCCGCCCATCCGGCTCAACGGCCTCTCCGTCCCGGAAAAATTCCACTCCGCGCTGGGGTTTGAGCACTACCATGTCTTTCCCCTTTAAATAGCCGATATATTGGTAATTGCTCACAAAATACCGGGACTGATAGGAAGGCTTCAAGGCATCCTTTCCATAAAAGGCCGCATCATACGGCCAGTTCAACAGCCCCAGCAGGGTGGGCAGCACGTCAATCTGGCTCACGGGAGTGTCCCGCCGTTCCGGCTTCAGCAGAGCCGGAGCGTAGAAAATGGAAAAAATGCGGTGCGTTTCCGGATTGAGGGCCTGCTTTCCCGCGCTCCCGGCGCCGTGGTCTCCTACGAACACGAACAGCGTGTTGTCAAACCAGGGTTTGGTTCTGGCCTCCTCCACAAAGGCGCCTACCGCATAATCCGCGTATTTCACGGCCCCCATGCGCCCCGTGTGGGAAGGAATGTCAATGCGCCCTTCCGGATACGTGTAGGGGCGGTGGTTGGACGTGGTAAACACCACCTGCAAAAACGGCTTGCCGCGTCCGCAGGATTCATCCGCCTCCCGTACGGCGCGGCGGAACAAATCTTCATCGCAAACGCCCCAAATAGTGGAATGGGTCACCTCGGAATCATCCATGGAATGACGGTCCAGAACCTGAAACCCGTTGTTCCCGAAAAAATAATTCATGTTGTCAAAATACCCGTAGCCGCCGTAAATCCATTTGAGATCATATCCCTTGTCCCTGAATATGGAACCTATGGTCTGCAAATGCTCATTTCCTTCCTGGCGAAGGATGGACATGCCGGGAAGCGGCGGCAGGGATGTGCTGATTGCTTCCAGCCCGCGTACGGAACGGGTGCCCGTGGCATAAGTATTCGGGAAAAAAATGCCTTCCTTTCCCAGACGGCTCAGGCACGGAGTGACGTCAGCCCCGTCTTCCCGGCACTCGTTCAAAAATTCCGCTCCCATGCTCTCCATGACCACAACCACGACATTCGGGCGGATAGCCCCCCCGGAAGGACGCACCTGCCTCTTTACGCTGCCGGACGAAGCCTCCGGCACGGACGTGTCATCCGCCGTGAACTCCCGGGCCAGAAACGCCGCCGCTTCCGCATCCGGCAGCGTCCGGTAATAAGCGCGGTAATCCAGTTCATTCTTGAGAAAGGCGCTGAACAGGCTGTAAAGGCCATCCTTGGCCATTTCCGAATTATAACGGTTGTTCACGGCATCCGCATCCTTGATATCCACCAGCCAATATCCCCCCGTGACGCAGGCCAGCAGGAACAGCACCACACAGCCTCGTTTCCATCCGACGGGAACCGCCCCGTTCCTGGGAAGCAGGAACCTCTTCATTCCCCAGACGGCCAGAACGGACGCCGCCAGAATGCCGCCCAGAATAGGGATGATGGGATAGGACTCGTAAATATTCCCGATGACCTCCTTGGTGTAAACCAGGTAGTCTACCGCAATGAAATTAAAGCTTGCCTCAAACTCGTTCCAGAAAAAGGCTTCCGCCACATCTTCAAACAGATTGGCGAGCACAAACAGGAAAAACCACGCGGAGGTGAGCCACCTGTCCGCCTTCCCTCCCGCCTTCCCGCGCGGCAGAATCCACAAATAAACGGCATAGGGTATAAGCCAGTAGCACATGGTGACGGCAAACTCCGTCACAAAAACGTACGCCGTTTTCAGGAGGGGAAGCAACCCGAAATCCATGTTGCGGTATTCGAACAATACCGTAAACAGATTTTCCACCGCCTCAACGCCGAACGCAAACAGGAGGAACGGCCAAAACCTCCCCCAATAATAACGAATCATCGCTACCGGAAATATGACAGCCGGAGCATGCCGTCAATGCTCCATCACAACATCACGGTGATATGAATGTCATTCCGGAGAAATGAGACGGGAGAAGATTCTCCTACACTACATCCAGAGCGGCATCCCAGTCTTTCCAGACAGGTTCCAGCCCGGCATTCCGTATGGCTCCGACCACCTGCTCCGGTGTGCGCTGGTCGGAAATCTCAAACTGCTCCGTCGCCTTGCAATTCCCTTTTCGGTCATCGGGAAGATCCACCCGGTTGCCCCGCACCGTCAAATGGGCGGCAGCCGTTCCCACGCCCGTGTAGCCCCCCGGTTCCGTGCGCGCAATGGCGGACATGTGGGTCATGCCCAAATGCATCAGGGCATTTCTCATCGGCGCGGGCTCACGGGTGCTGATGGACATGCCTATTTTGGGGAAGCAGATGCGCAGGGCGGCCATGAGCTGGACAAAATGGCGGTCATCCAGCATCAAGTCCGGATCAGGTTCATACTCGTAATTCCCGGCGTAGGGACGCATGCGCGGAAACGCCACGGAAAGCGCGGATTTCCAGCAATGCTTCTGCAGGTAATCCAGATGGACGGCAAGAGCCATGGCCTCCCGCCGCCACGGCGAAAGCCCGAACAGGGCTCCTATCTGAATGCGGCGGAAACCGCCCTGGTAGGCGCGTTCCGGGCAGTCCAGCCTCCAGTTGAAATTTTTCTTCATCCCTGCCGTATGCAGGGTTTCATACACTTCCCGGTTATAGGTTTCCTGATACACGGCCAATTGTTCCGCCCCGTGACGGACGATCTCCGCATAGCGGTCGTCCGGCAACGGCCCTATCTCCAGCCCCAGGGACGGAATAAAAGAATGCAGGGCGTCCAGGCATTCCTGCATATACCCGTCGGAAACGAACTTGGGATGCTCCCCGGCCACCAGCAGGATGCTGCGCAGCCCCAGGCCGTGCAGGTAGCGGGCCTCCTGCACCACTTCATCCACCGTAAGCGTGGTGCGGATAATGGGATTATCCCGGGAAAAACCGCAGTACTTGCAATTATTGATGCATTCGTTGGACAGGTAAATGGGGGCGAACAGGCGAATGGTCCGGCCGAAATGCAGCCGCGTCAGACGCCGGCTCTCCTGCGCCATCGCCTCCAGGCGGGCGTCGTCAACCGGTTCCAGCAACGCCATGAAACGGCGCACCAGGGGAGTGGGACAATCCATCAAACCGTTTAATTCTTCAGAAAAAGACATACGTGAACTAAGTAAAATTGTGAGAGCGCCGGCTGCATTTCCATTCCTGAACCGGAAAGCTCCAATTTGCTCCCTCCCTTGCAAAAGATACCATCTTTTACCGTGTCATTTCCCGGAGAGGCGCGTTCCATGAAGGCCGGGGAGCCTGCGAATCGTCGTGACAGACGGCCTCTTATGGACTAATCTGGCTTTATCCTCCCATGAGCGCTACACCGAACAGCCTTTTCCGCCATTATCTTGATTCCCTGATCCAGCAGGGAACAACGCGAACGAGCCTGACGGATGAAGCCAGAAACGTTCTCAGAACATGGTACGTGGCTTCCAGACAGGGAGGCCGTCCCGCCGCATCAGCACCCGCTTCTCCGGAACCGCCGCCCCTGCAGGCGGCCGTTCCTGTCTCCGCACCTGCCGGAAAGCCGGAACCGCCGGAGCTGTTTCCGCAAAACAGGGAACCGGCCTCTGCCATTACCCTCCCGGAAGGGACAATGGAAGACAAGCTGCAATACCTCCGTAATCTGGCGCAAAACTGGAAACCGGCGCGGGAACTCAACTCCCTGCGGGACACCATGGTCTTTGCCACGGGCAATCCCCATACGAAACTCATGCTCATCGGGGAAGCTCCCGGATATTATGAAGAAGTGCAGCAGGAGCCCTTTGTGGGCCGTGCCGGGGAAAAACTCAACCAGATATTAAGGGCTATGGGGCTCTCCAGAGACATGGTTTACATTTCCAACATCGTCAAATTCCGCCCGGCCCTGCCCAACCAGCGAACCAATAACCGCGCCCCCACGCCGGAAGAAATTGAAGCGTGCCTGCCCATCATCATGCATGAAATCCGGGTCATCCGGCCGAAAATGATTATAGCCCTGGGCGGTACCGCCGCCGTAGGCCTGTTGGGGGAACAGGGTTCCGTCAGCTCCATGAGAGGCAGGTTCCACGACCTTAACGGCATTCCCGTACGCGTCACTTACCATCCCAGCTACCTGCTCAGATCAGACAGTCCGCGGGAAAAACGCAAGGTATGGGAAGACATGCTGGCCGTTATGGAACGCCTGGACATGCCCATCTCAGAAAAACAGCGCGGCTACTTCCTGCCCAGGGAATAAGCCGGGGACTTCTTCATGCCTCATTTTCAGCTGAAGCAGGGAAAAATCCCTGAACCATTTGGCGTGACAGGAAACATCAGTATGTCTCCGTGCATCTGCATTCTATTCTCCAAAGCGGTTGTACCACCCCATCCCGCTTTTTCCCGGAGCAACCTCTAACGCATCGGCTAATTGGGAGGATAGAACAGGCCGTCCCCCTGCCCCGTATCCCGCCAGGAGCCGCCGAAGCACAGCATGAACGGAGACATTCAGAATTCCTCCCTTTTTACTGGTCCGGGACCTTACGAAATTCCCCTCTCCATCAAATCCTCATCACCGCCCGGCCCTTGTAACGCTGCCTGTGGGATGCAAACATAACCTCCTGAAAATGAGTGCCATGTTCCGGCGTCAGTTCCCGGACCGGAAATTTTTTCAATTCCGGACACCTCCGCATCAAAACTCCGGTGAAATACCTGATACCGCGCCGTGTCGTGAGGCGAAGATCCCGTTTCGCCTTCAACGGTTCCTCAGCGCCTCCGATCAAAAGCGAAATCCATCGGGTTTCAGATACCTGAGGAAGAATATCTGGATATCCTCCAACGGTTCAGAATCCGATGCTGGGAAATTTGCCGCCGTTACCGGAAAAGCGGAGGCGCCGGCATAAAAACATACCTGGGCAATGCAACCGTTTTTGAGCCGGAACGCTATTTGCGCGAGAGGAACCGGAAGAAGAGGCTGCTGCTGCGGGAAGCCCGTCCGCTTGAATATGAAAATGGCCGGGAAATTGACGCTGACGAACATTCGGACTTCCTTTCCGGGCTGATGTTCCGGGAAGAATTCGAGCGGAAAATGGAATCCCTGGAGCCGCAGGAAAGGGAGCTGGTTGAGGCATTGATTGACGCTGAAGGGAATTTGTCACGGGCAGCCAGAAGCATTCATCTGGAGGAAAGCAGGGCGCGCCGCCTCAGGAAACGGCTCCGGGAAGAAAAATTCACTTTTTTAAGAAATGGGCGGCGAATTTCCGGAAACGCGGCAAGCAATCATTGTGAAGGGTCTAAATCGACCTACTCGTCGTCCATAGACGTCGCAATCAAACACTAATCATCACACCATGTATACCAACGAACAACCAAACGACGACCCCTCGTTGAACAGGGGTTCCGCCAACAAGATGAACACCAACCCCGCCGCCGGACCTCCCGGGGCGGCCAGCCAGCCTGGAGAGCCGGGCGCCGCAGCGCCCCTCCATGCCATGTCCACCCCCATCCAGCCCTACGGCGCGGATACCGTTATCTATGAAAAATCCGACAACTTCGTTCAGACGTCAGCCGGAGCCGATGTCTTCATGCCCCCCGTCAACGACACCTTCAGCGTCCCGGAAGGAGGGGCCACGGCCGTGGCCAGCCTGACGGTGGACGACTGGGGCAAGCTGACCATCTCCGGCCCGGGCGGCACGTTTGAGCTGGACCTGACCTCCGCCGTCGATGAACCCGGAAAACTGGGAGGCCACCAGGAATGGACCAAATCAGGCTCCTTTGAACTATCCGAAGGCACGTACACCCTCTCCGTCACGCACCAGAACATCGACATGCCGCACAACGAATACAACCAGTCCGTGTGCAGATACTCCGTGACGGTGACCGCGCATGGGGACTCCAGCAGCAGTTCAAGCAGTTCGGACACCCCTCCTTCCTCCCTCTCGAGCAGCTCCTCTTCGGACGTGCCGCCGGAGGAAAAGGAAATCTGCTGCCGTTGCGGTACGTGCACGGACGCGGAAGGCAACGAATACACCATTGCGGCGGAAAAACTGCCGGGTGACCCCGGCGTGGAAATCTGCATGTCCCAGGCCGAATTCCTGGCCAGGGGAGGGGCTTCGGCGCCGTCTCCCGCGGCCTTCAGCCTCCGTTCCGCGGAAAACGCCCGTGAAACGGCGGAAGCCTGCGGCGGCCTGAAATACGTGAGCCCGTGGGCCTGGCGCGTCCATCTGGACGAAACGTCCGGCCTCATCACCGTGGTGCCTCCGGTGGGCGCCGCGCTTTACTTCAACGTGCAGGCCGGTTCAGATACGGCCCTGCCTGCGGGCATCTCCCGCAAGCGCGACTTCAGGGTGCAGCTGCTGGATGAAACTCTGGCTCCTGCCTCTTCCGGTGCCCCCGCCTACCTTTCCCTGGTGGACGCGGACGGGCAGAAAATCCGCTTCTCCGCGGAAACCGGCGCCGTGGTCGCCATGACCTCCGCCTCCGGCAAAGTGCTCCTGGCGGAAGACTACTTCCGCAATGTAAACAATACGTATGATCCTGCGGGCAACCTGGTAAGCAGCTACAGCGCCGCGGAGGGGCTGATGCGCACCCGGACCGGAGCGGACGGAGAACTCGTCCTGGAATGGTACGCTCCCGCCGCCGTCACGGCTCTGGCCGACGGAACATACGAAGTAACGGGAGAACCCTATAAAACCTCCTCCTACCTGTCCTCGGAAGAAAACGGCGTGCGGACCACCGTCATCACGCGCCAGCAGCGCGGACTGCCGGCCCACACCATCACCCGTACGGAAGAACCCGGCAGAGTCAGCATCGCCAAAGGCCAGGGGGACGACACCATCATCCGCACCATTGAAACCAACCGCCTCTACGGAGGCCTCTCGGAACGCATCGAAACCGTCAGGGGCATCAACGACGCCGAGCCGGTCGCCTGCAACCGCAGCGTCAGGCAATACACGGACGGCGGCTGGCTGCTGGTAAGCGAAACGGAAGCCTTCAACACGCCGCTGGCGCGGACGACCTCCTACGAATACAACAGCCAGTACCGCGTCTCCCGCATCAACCGCCCGGACGGCGGCTACACGCGCTATGAATACGACGGCGAAGGTCGGGTCACGCTTGAGGCGGAACCCTGGGCCGGCGGCGGAG
The DNA here is from genome assembly GCF_000980515.1 of Akkermansia sp. UNK.MGS-1. NCBI lineage: Bacteria > Pseudomonadati > Verrucomicrobiota > Verrucomicrobiia > Verrucomicrobiales > Akkermansiaceae > Akkermansia > Akkermansia sp. UNK.MGS-1. The sequence goes on from NZ_LBCB01000034.1 coordinate 45,490, forward strand.
AACAGGTAACCCGGACCGAATACGCCGGCCTGCGCTTCTACGACAACCGTCCGGCGCGTGTCGCCGAATTCCGGGTGCTGTCCGACGGCACGGAAATCGAACTGACGGCCGCCGCTTACGCCTATGAGCGCTCTCCCCTCATGGAACGGGTGACCAAAACCGTGACTGCCGCCGGTTCCGGCCAGGAACAGACAAGCGTGGAAGAAACGTATGGAGAAGCCGCCGCCTATCCCTATGCCGCCGGGCAAACCAAATTCACCCGGGACATTGCCGGCGTGGAAACCTTCTATGACTATGAGGCGGCCGTGGAACACGGCGCCGCGCACAAAAAGACGGCCGTTACCAAGGTCGGCGGCGAACTGGCGGCCGGACAGAGCCGCAAGACGGAATCGTTCCTTGCCGCCAACGACACGGTGCTTGTTGAACAGGAAAGCATCTGGGATGGTGAAAACTGGCTGCTGCTCTCAAGCGGCGCCCATGAATACGATGAAGAAGGCCGCCGCACGAAAACCACGCGGGGCAACGGCCGCGTCAGCGCCACGTCCTGGATGTGCTGCGGCAAGCTCTCGGAAACGGACGAAGACGGAATCCTGACGTCGTACGGCTACAACAGCGCCCACCAGCTGGTGGAAACCATCCGTTCGGAAATCAGCGACGGAGACACGGTCATTACCCCGGAAACCATCACCACCTACACCCGGGACGCCGCCGGGCGCGCCCTGCAGACGCGTCGGGACAGGGGAGCCATGACCACGACGGAAAGCGTGGAATACGACAGGCTCGGCCGTATCGTCAGACAAACCGATGTGCTGGGCCGCGTGACGGCGACAGCCTACAGCGAAAACGGCCTGACGGAAACCGTCACGACGCCCTCCGGCGCCACCCTCGTCACCGAACGTCACCCCGACGGCTCCGTACTCCATGAATACGGCACGGGACAGCGCGAACGCTACCATGTCTATGACATCGGCGATAACTGCCTGAGGGAAACCGTTACCCTGGCCGACCAGACGACTCTCCTCTCCCGGACCCTGGTCAACGGCTTCGGACAAAGCGTCCTGCAAGTGACGCCCACGACGGCCGGGTTCCTGTATGACCATTCCGAATATAATGCACAGGGGCGCCTCATCCGCACATGGAGGGATGCGGGTACGCAGGAGGGGGCCGTCGCCATGGCGCCCACGCTCTACGAATACGACGCCTTCGGCAACATGACCAGGGAAACGCTCGCCCTGGCGGAGCAGCCCGCACCGGACAACAGCCCCATCCGGGAATATGCCTTCAGCGTGGAAAACGCGGAGGACGGCGTCTATCTGGTCACGACGCAAATACGTTATAATGCACAAGGAGAACCGTTGACCAGCGCCCGGAAGGAACTCATCTCCGAACTCTCCGGGGTTCTGGAAACAAAAACGGTCATCGTTGACGAACGCGGCTTGACTTCGGCGGAATGGACGGAGTATGCTGAAAATACGAAAAGAATCCAAAAGAGCGTTGTCCCCTCTTCCAGCGTCACGGCTCAAACGGTGGCGGCGGACGGCCTGATGCTCTCGCAGCAGAACCACGCGGGCATCACGGAAACGGCCGCCCGCGCCTATACGGCCACGGGCGTGACCCTGACCCGCACGGACGGCCGCGGCAACACAACGACGATCCGAACCGACCTGGCTGGTCGGGCCGTCAGCGTGACAGACGCCGCCGGGAATGAAACCGTGACGCAATACGACGCCTGCCACGACCTGGCCGCCGTGGTGACGGACGCGCTGGGAAATACGGTGTGCGCC
>NZ_LBCB01000035.1:0-1336 GCF_000980515.1 Akkermansia sp. UNK.MGS-1
GTTGTTTCAGTATTTGCTTCTTTTCTGTTTTTTGATAAATATTATAAGAAATCTCCTCTTCTAGGAGAGATCGACAATACATATGTCTTTAGCTATGATCCTCCTTTAATAATAGGAAATGTAGAGATTGAGGAATTGTCTAAATTTAATCAAACACTCGCTGATCAGTTTCCCGATCATCATGTCTATGCCACATACTGTGGAAAAGAATGTACCCTGACCGTAATAATTCTTTATGATTATGATACTGATTTTTCCTATACGGATAGAGAAAGACTGTGGAAACTAATATGTGAATGGCAAGACAGCTTGTGGTATAAACAGGATATAGAACAAATTAAATAAAATCTAATATTTTTCATTTTATTTAATTAATACATGAAAACTGTTTAATTTTATAAAAGCTCCTTCTGTTTATCGGAAGGAACTTTTTTACATAAATGATGATTGCTTTGTTTTAATATTGATTTTTTTGATTTTTATAAAGCTATGCTTCCTGTCAAAGATATTAACCATTGTAAAAAAGCTATGAATCTGCCAATAGTTTTGAGAAAATCCTTGACGAAATAGCAGCAATATTGAAATGCTCAAGCAGGAACTTGATGTCCATGTTTCCATATATAAAGAATATGATTTTTAGCAAAATATTATACTTTTTCTTATCTCCGGTCGTATTTTTCTCATCTTGCCATCAAGGAGGGGTACCGGTGATACAGCCTCCGCAGCCAATACCCGTTTACGATATGGAAAAGCTTCCCAAGAATTCGATATATATTAAGGCAGAGGAAAGAATAATGAACTTATCGCTGCAACAGAAGCAGCAATTGGCGAGTTATATCATTCATTCTGCGAATTGGGAGAAAATGTTAAAGAAAGAATTCAAACAAGTCCGCAGCGGACGGTATCCGGAAATGCTGTCCATGGTACATCAGGATGACGATAGTTATTTAAATAGAGTTATTATTCCATATATCCGCTTATCGATTAAAGATAAAGATATTTTATCTTTGCTTCAAAACAATGCATACGGAGAGGCCATTTTAAGCAGGGCGGATATTTTTGACTTGGCAGCGGAAAATTATATAGAACATTTCCCAGATGATAAAAATGGGTGGGATTTTTTATGGTTTTATATGAACATGCAAGAAGAAGAGGCTCCCTATTGTGAAATGATCAAAAAGATTATTATGAAAAGACATCTCAACCGATTCAGCTACGGGAAGAAAATACTGGAAATGCTCGGCAACTCTCCTTTTAGAAGAAATGATGGACGTTGTCTATAATTCTACTGAAACTACCTGCAGGTGGCGGAGTGCGACTTGACCGGGGAAACGCC
>NZ_LBCB01000007.1:0-37923 GCF_000980515.1 Akkermansia sp. UNK.MGS-1
AGGTTCGTGGAAGACCACCACGTTGATAGGTCGCAGGTGTAAGTGCAGCAATGTATTGAGCCGAGCGATACTAATTACCAATTGACTTCATCATATTACATCACTCCCCGTCGTGAATGACAACTTGCTCTTGTCTCATTTACCTGTGCATGTTCATCAACCACCAGCCACGCAGATGTCAGTTTACGCTGAATCCCTCCCCACACAAAGGACGGAAATCTTCTTAGCCGCCACACACATACCCTGAAAAAAATCCCTCACTCAGAAGCCCCCAAAAAAGCAGGGCTCCCGGGCAGGCAGGATGAAGAAAAAATCACCTCTTCCCCCTGAAGCCCGGTGGCCAGAGCGCAGTGGTCCCACCCGGTCCCGTTCCGAACCCGGAAGTGAAACGCTGCCGCGCCAATGGTAGTCGGACGACAGGTCCCGCAAGAGTAGGTCGCCGCCGGGATTTTTTCCCATCAGGCCCCGCCAGTCACTTGACTCGCGGGGCCTGTTCTTTTCTTGCTCGGTCCCGTTCTTCTCCCCCTACATTCTCTTAGTTAGTTTCCTTCTTGTAAGATGTCGTATTTTTTGTACGTATTAGTGTTACTATGTTTTCTCATGCTTTTGCCGCCGGGGCGCTTCTTGGAACTGCCATTTCTCCGCTTGTTTGCGTATCTGCCGCAGAAAGATCGCCTGTGGCGGCGGCTGAAGATGTAGTGGCGCGTGTAACTCCCTCGGCAAAGGGGGCTGTCTTGTTCCACTTAAATCCGGATCAGGGCAACAAGATCACTATTTCCGGTATTGCCGGAGGTATCCGGGTGGAGGCGTCAGATGTGCGCCGCTTGGTGGCGGGTTATGGATGGTATTTAAAGAATATAGCCAAGGTCCATTTTTCGTGGAACGGAAATCGGATAACGCTTCCTTCCCCTTTGCCGGTTCCCGCCAGTCCGGTTACGGTAGAAAGCCCGTGGAATATCGTTTTTGCCTATAATTACTGCACCCTTTCTTATACGGCGGCTTTTTGGGATTGGAACAGATGGCAGAGGGAGATTGATTTTCTGGCGTTGAATGGGTTTACGCATGCGCTGGTAACGGCGGGTTTGGAAAAGACATGGGAAGATTTTTTGACAGGCTTGGGGTATCCTCGGGAAAAAGCTCTTCGTTTTATCCCTAATCCGGCATTTGCCGCCTGGTGGAATATGGGAAACCTGGAAGGCCACGGTGGTCCGCTGAGCCAGCAACAGATAAATAAAATGGCCCAGATGGGAAGGCGCATTGTCTCCCGTATGGAACAGTTGGGGATGACACCTGTACTTCAGGGGTATGTGGGATTTGTTCCTTCTGACTTTCAGGAAAATGTCCGGATAGACGGATTGAAGCTTATTCCTCAGGGGGAATGGGTTAATTTCAGGAGGCCGTGGGTGGTGGATCCCACTTGCGAGGCTTTTCCCAAACTGGCCGCGGACTGGTACAAGGCTCTCCGCAAGGTATACGGCATTCCTGGAAAGATGTTTGGCGGGGATTTGTTTCATGAGGGGGGGCGGAAGGGGGATATTGACGTAACGCAGGCGGCACAGGCAGTGCAGAAAGCCATGCAAAAGGCTTCTCCGGGGGCTTTCTGGGTGATTCAGGCCTGGGGTGGAAATCCTACCCGAGAGTTGTTGTCCGGGTTGGATCCGGAGCGTGCGCTTGTATTGCAGCTTACCAAGGATATGGCTAACGGGGGAAAGAATTTAAGGACTTTTAATGGTATTCCGTGGGTCTGGTGCGAACTGGCGAACTTTGGAGGCAATACGGGAATGTACGGGGGGGTTCCCCTTCTGTCCCGGCTCGGAAGTGAGTTGTCCGGCTATAAGGATAAGGGACTGGTGGGCATGGGAACTTTGTCCGAAGGGCTTGAGACGAACCCCCTGCATTACGCCCTGTTCAGCGACCGTTTGTGGACTAGGGAGGATATTTCTGTCCGGGAGTGGCTTGGAAAGTACGCGCGCCAGCGTTACGGTTTCGCACCAAAGGCTGTCGTGAAGGCGTTGGAAGTTCTGTCTTCCTCCATCTATAACCCCGTTCGTTCTCAGGAAGGGTGTACGGAGTCTATTATTTGCGCCCGCCCGTCCTGGAATGTTCGAAAGGCATCCACATGGTCCAGCGGGGAGCGATATTATCACCTGGGCGATATTGTAAAGGCGGCGCGCGGTTATCTGAAGGCCGCGAATGATCAGCCGAATTTGGTGAAAAAGGAGACGTTTCGTTATGATTTGGTGGATGTTGTGCGTCAGGCTCTTGCGGACGCTGCTTTTTACCAGCTTCAACAGGTCAGGAGTGCTTTTGATTCCGGAGATTTGGCTGCGTACAGGAAACAGGTAAAGCGTTTCCTGTCTCTGATTTCAGATATGGATGCCCTTTTGGCGACGGATAGCCAGTTCCTATTAGGAACTTGGCAGAAAAGGGCTTTGGATTGGGGTGATTCCCGGCAGGAAAAAGCCTTGATGGACAAGTCTGCGAAGATGCTTATCACTACGTGGATTGATCAGGTTCCCCGGTCTCTGAATGATTATTCCAATCGTCAGTGGGCCGGGCTTGTTTCCGATTTTTATTTGCCTCGGTGGAAGAATTTTTTTGAATTTCAGATGGATGTCCTGACCGGAAAGAAGACGCGTGATGCCGCCCATGCCGCATTTATGGATAAGATGGTTCGGGATGAACTGGCCTTTGCCGGAAATGGGAAAATATATTCTGCCAAACCGGCGGGGGATACTTTGGCCGTTGCTAATCGTGTGATGAATACCCACCGGGAAATGTTGGACGCCCTGAGTGCGGAAGAAAAGCATTCCTCGGGCAGTCCATGGGAACTCCAACAAGGTTCTCCGTTGCAGTTTGATGTGACGGATCAGGTGACTGCTTCTGGCACATATACTGCTACTTTCCAGTGGAAGAATGGCCCCAGCGCCTTGAAAATCCATTCTGTCAGATTATACGAGGGTAACAGGGAGGTGGCTTTCGATGTTCATGAGGGCAGAACTGGCGTGGAAAATAAGGATAATATTTACAGACTGGAATTGAAGAAGTACAGAACCAACCTTGATTCCTATATCCTGAAGGCAGAAGTAAGCGGTGTTTCTCAGGGCGCTTCCAAAGGAGAAATGGTGTTGAAAAAACTGGTGGATTGAGAAGTGGACAGGAAGTTGTGCAGGGATGGGAGAAAAGGCGGTTATACGTGCAGGCTTTTCCATTTGTTCCGGAATCAGTTTGTTTCCCTCGCCGAAAAAAGGAAGAAGGGGGGGATTTCCCCCCTTTCTTCCTTGAAAGATGGCATGGTGATAAAATTTATCGGCGGTGGCGTAACAATAGAGCGCTAAGACCGAACAGACCCAGCGTAGCGGTTGCCGGTTCCGGAACCACTTCATTACTTGTGGAGAAGTTTACTGCCGACAAATACATGCCCTCCCAAGAGTTCAGGATATTGTTTTTATAGGTGCCGGTTCCGCAGCCGCTATGCATGTCCAGAGAAAGGCTGTTTAAATAGACGGTTTCGGGAAGTGTTGCTTCCTTTCTATTCGTGGCGGCGGACATAACGGAAGAAGACGATTGGGTCGCAGAGCCAAAGTAGTTGTTGGCGGTGTTAGTGTTCGTGGTGGAGAATATGGTGGCTGCTTGGGCGGTTCCCAACGATAAAAAATGGAGATAACAGAAATAATGGGTTTCATCTTTGGGCTGGAAATATAACTTGATACAATTGATATGCACTGGGAAAAAATCTATCGAATTTAGAATCGTTTTTTGAAAAACATGAAATATATTGATGTTATAAAGAAATATTCAATTTATTTAAAATTTTAGATGGAAAACGATTAGTAATAGTCTTTTTTATCTCATTATCGGTATTATCCGAGAAAAAAATCATGACCCAATGGTAAATACCGGTTCTAGATTTTCTTTACTCCGGCACATAGCCAAAATTCCGTCCTCAGCAAACTCCTGCTTCCCGAAGCGGAATGGTCAGCCTACACAAGCTATTCTCTTTTAGAAGTAAATATTGACCTCGGATTCGCAATCCGTTTGTCGATATTCTTATTGTACTGCCCCGATTTATGCTCCGGTTCCAAAAGATGAGCTGTACAGGATCTTTTGTAGAGATGGATTTTTTTTGAATATAGCCTTTTCGTTCAGAGGGCTGCCTGGTAAATGCTGAACATCAGAATGGTCATTCCCGTGAGGGCTGCGCCTGCAATGATGCCGGAGGCGGTGGGGACTTTATATTCCCGTGATTTGGCCTTGAAAAGATGGTCCGCAGCCCAGCCGAGCACAGCTCCTGTAAAGAAAAGGAAGGAGTCGTTCCACTGGATGGCCCAGGCCAGGCCGAAGCCGATGGGGGTGGGGAGCCATTTTCCTGTCCGGGGAATATAGCGGGAAATAAGCACCAGAATGAGTCCGAGAATACCGCCTGCAATGATGGAAAGCACCTTGATGCTGTGCAAATGGCTGAACCCCATGCCCAGTGCTTCCGCTGTGGCCGCCCATGTTCTGGCTCCCGGAGCATTGAAAGCCTGGAGAGCGTTCGCATCCGGAACCATGGAGCGGAAGGCCAGCACGGAGACGAGGGTTCCCAGAAAAATTCCGGAAAACTGGGCGATGAATTGTTTGCGGGGGTTAGCTCCCAGCAGGTAGCCTACTTTGAGGTCTACGAGCAGGTCTGCCGAGGAACTGGACGCTCCTGAAGTGATATTGGCCGCCATCAGGTTGGCTGTTACGTGTCCGGGTGCAATCCCTCCGAAGATGAGCTGTGTAACTTTTCCCATGGCTCCGGTGGGTGTAATATTGGCTTCTCCGGTGATTCGGCAGACGACCAGCGCCAGGAAAAAGGATATGACTACCGCGATGCAGCTCATCCAGTACGGAACGTTAAATGATGTATGAGCCAGATAGCCGAGAGCTCCCAGAGAGATAAGCTGGCCTGTCAGAAACCAGCTCATGGGCGTTTCTATTTTTTCCACATCTGTCAGTTTTCGTTTTTTACTCAGGGAAAACATGGCACCCAGGGAAGAAAAGGAACGAACAATACTTTTCCATTGGAATAGGAAAGCCACAATGCTGGCGACGACCATGCAGGCGGTTCCTCCCCACAGGGTCCAGCTTACGCTCTCCCGATAACCTGCTCCCGCGGGAAGCAATTTCTGGCTTTCCAGCCACGGAACGTAAAGAGCCCAGCAAACGGTTCCTCCGATGAAGAGGCTGAGGGATGTTTTCATGCCTACCAGAGCTCCCGCACCCACGAACATGAGATCCCATTTGAAGAAGATAGTACGCTGGTACCAGTTGCCGAGGATATGTTGCTGGACCGTTCCAAGCCATCGTTCTCCTCCTGCAGCCATGGCGATGGCATTAGCGGCGGCGAAAAGGGCAGAATAAAGAAGGGCTTTGGCCTGTCCCGCCGCCTTTTTGCCTTCAGAATAGAGAACTTTGAGGGTTTCCGCCGTAGCAATACTGTCTGGGAACCTTATTTGTTCAATGTTGATCATCTGGCGTTTCATCGGAATGGCCATGGTGACACCCAGTACGGCAATGAAAAATATCCAGGCGAAGGTAGTGCCAAGAGGCATGTGCTGTCCTGTCAGCAGGAGCAGGGCGGCTACGGCAGAGGTGAGGGTTCCCCCTGTAGAATAGCCTGCAGAACTGGCAGCGGACTGCATGCATGTATTTTCCAGAATAGTCATGGGGGATTTGGAAATGCCCAGGCGCACAAAGGCGTTCCAGAGGGCAAAAGAGATAATTCCTGCCGTCAGAGCCACCCCAAAGGACCATCCCATTTTGAGGTTGGCGTACAGATTAGTGAGGGAAAGGATGGAGCCTAGAAGCATGCCTACGATGACGGCTCTCCAGGTAAGCTGCTTCATTCTGTCTCCGGAACCCAGATAAACTTGATCGTACCATTGCTGTTCTACTTCATCCGGAGTACCTTGGAATCCATCCAGAGGCAGCGGTTTTTCCAAGCAGGAGGGGAGAGGGCTGGAAGATTGGGGGGACGTAGATGCCATACAGTTCATAATATAGCATTTGCGGGAGTGGTGGAAAAGTCGTATCTGTCTTTCTCTGCTTTCGGCGTTCCTTCTGCTTGAGACTTGCGTGCTTGTGACGGCCGTGGTTTAATGGGCGGCATGAGCCAATCTTTTACGGATAAACTTGCCGCCCGCATTAAAGAGACCGGTTCCGCCTTGTGTGTCGGGTTGGATCCGCGCCCCGGCATGGATGATTTGGAGGCGATTCCTGCGCTGTTGCGGAAGGTTGTGGAGGAAACCGCTCCATATGCGGCAGCGTTTAAGCCGAATATTGCCTATTTTGAAGCCATGGGGTTGCGCGGTCTGGAAATACTTGAGGATTTGCTTCCGGATATGCCTAAGGATGTTCCGGTGGTGCTGGATGCTAAGCGTGGAGATATTGGAGAGACTCAGAAGTATTACGCTCATGCTTACTTTGAACGCCTGGGTGTGGACGCTGTGACGTTGAGTCCTTTTATGGGATATGATACGCTGGAGCCTTTTCTGAATTATGAAGGTAAAGGTGTTTATCTGCTGGCAGTTACTTCCAATCCCGGTTCTGCGGATGTGGAACGGCAGGAACTGGCAGGGGGCCGCAGGGTTTTTGAACTGGTGGGAGACATGGTGCTCCGTTCTGTCCGGGAAGGCTGTAAAACTTCCGTAGGCATGGTGGTTGGTTTGACCAATGCAGATTCCAGTATTCTGGAGCGTATTCCGGATGCTCCTTTGCTCATTCCCGGCCTGGGTGCTCAAGGCGGTGATCTTTCCTGCCTGAGTGGTTCCGGTCATGTGGCGCCTCCCCTGATTAATGTCTCTCGAGGAATCATGTACCAGAATCCGGAATTGGGTTTTGCTGAGAAGGCCGCCGGATTTGCTCAGCGCATTCGAGAGGCATTGAATTATTGATGTTCATGTATTTTTTTGCAAATAACAAAATGATAACGGCCTGCTTATGGCTGTGCATGAGCTTGTCAAAGGGAGGGTGCTGATATATTGAACAGGTGCATCCCCATTCCCTGCCCGTTTTTTATGGATGAAAAGCCCGGAATTGTAAAATTCACTCCCCATTCCACTTCCAGATCCGCAATGTTGATTGCGGTGGCAGTGACAGTGGGTGTTCAGGTGGCTTTGTGTGCTGTGCTTGTAGCCATACATTTGCAGGATATGTGGTTTCCCTCCGTCCAGGGTGGGGAAGTGGAAATGACGTTTGTGTCCCCGTCCGAAGAAGTTTCTCAGGAGATGGAAGAAGTTCAGCCTACATCTGTTGTTCCGGTTGCAGCTCCTTCCACAGTCAGCCCTGTTCCGGAGATTGCGTCAGATGAAGACTTATTGGCGATGAAGCTGCCGGAAAATGAAGATTGTTCCGAAATGAAGGATTTTCTTTTGGATGAAGCTCCTTCCGAACTCTTGCCGGAGGAGCTCGCCGCCATGCGGATTTCCATGAATGAAGTAAAGCGAAGGCAGCCTGTGAAGCGCCCGGCGGTATCCCTGCCGGGGCGTCCGGAACCGGATCAGAATATTTCTCCTGATAAAAAGGTGCGTTATAAACATGCTCCGTCCTTGCCCAATTCCGTCAATTCTTCTAAAGTCGGGAAGGTGAATGCCGTGGTGAAAGTAGTGGTTGGAGTAAATTCCCATGGGGAACCTTCATCCGTCAATCTTCTTCAGTCAACGGGAAATGCGGAATTGGACCGCCTTTTTATGCGTTGGGTGAGAGAGAATTGGACTTTTTATCCGGCGGAAAAGGACGGTGTGCCCATTGCTTCCAAGGTGGTGGTGCCCGTCAGGCTGAATATAGATTAACCTGTACAAGGAAATATAAAGATGCTTCCGGAGAAGACAGAGAATAGGCCCGTTTATGTGATCGGCCACCAGAATCCGGATACGGATGCTATTTGTTCAGCCATAGGGAATGCGGAGTTTTTAAGAACTCATGGCGAACCTGGTGCGGTTGCCGCCAGATGTGGGGAAATGACGCTGAGAACATCCTGGGTATTGGAAAAGGCAGGAGTGCCGGAGCCGATACTGATTCATGACGTGACGCCCACCGCCGGGACAATCTGTCGTCGTGATGTGATTAGCGTAAGTCCGGACGATACATTCCTGACGGCGTATCGAAGGATGACGGAAAATTCCCTTCAAACCATACCGGTTATTGACGCTGATTACAACCTTCATGGCCTATTGCGTTATTTTGATTTGTTGAGCCTGCTCATGCCTCTGAATATGACGGAGATGAATGTGCGCTCCGTCTTTTCCAGCCTGAGCAATATCGCCACCACCATTGACGGAAAATGTCTGACCGGGGAATCCTTAAGTGAGGAAGAAACGCAGAATATTCTGCTGGTGGGTGCTTCCAGTGAACCCAGCGTTCGAACAAGGCTCGCAAATTACAGGAGAAAAGGGATTATCCGGGATCTGATTGTTATTTGTGGGGACCGTCCGAATGTGCAGCTATATGCAGTGGAACATGGCGTACGCGCTTTGGTGACCACGTCCGGTGCTTTCCCTTCCTTGGACATTATTGAGACGGCCCAGACGACGGGAACATGTATTTTGAGTACTCCCTGGGATACGGCCAGTGTTGGCCAGTTGATCCGTTGTTCCCGGAAGGTGAGGGAGCAGGTTCAGAAGGATTACACCGTTTTTCCGGAGAATATGCCGCTGCCCGAGTTGAGGCAGGCTGCCGTAAAGCGCAAGCAGGCATTGTTCCCTGTGATGAGTATCAAGACGAACAAAATAATTGGTGTACTGAGTAAGACGGATTTGGTGGATCCGCCCCGTACACGTGTGGCTTTAGTGGATCACAATGAATTTTCTCAGGCCGTCAAGGGGGTGGAGGAGGCGGAGATTGTGGAGGTGATGGATCACCACCGTTTGGGTACCCAGCTTTCTACACGGGATCCAATCCGTTTTCTGAATGAACCCGTAGGATCCACATCCACCTTGGTGGCACGCAGATTTTACCATCGTAATGTGGAACCCTCCCAGGCTGTAGCGGTCTGCCTGTGCGCGGGGATTCTTTCAGATACCCTGAATTTGACATCTCCTACGGCGGCTCGGGCAGATAGGGAAATGTTGGAATGGCTGACAGGGATTGCCAAAATAGATGCCAAGAAGTTTACAGAGGAGTTTTTTGCTACCGGTTCTCTGTTGCGTTCCAAAACTGAACCTTCCGTTATTATTCAGGCGGACAGGAAGACTTTTACTGAGTACGGGCATAAGATCAGTATTTCCCAGATTGAGGAAATTGGTATGTTTGGCTTGGAAGATGTCCAGGAAGGTTTAGTGAGGGAACTTCGGAAGCTGGTGGAGAAAGAGGGGCTGAAGCTTGCTTGCCTTTTGGTTACGGATATCGTTACTCACGATTCCATGCTGCTGGCCGTCGGGGATGAAGAAGCTCTGGAAAATATCGAGTACGAGCGGCTTGGCCCTAATTTGTTTTCCGCTACTGATGTGGTAAGCCGAAAGAAACAGCTTTTTCCTGCTATTTCCCGTGCATTAAAGACGTTGTAGATGCCGGAAATCTTTGCTTTTTACAGGCAAGATTTTTCCTGAGGAGGAACGGCGTTGCCGTGCTGTAAGGGGTATAGATCAGGGAATTGCAATGTCTGCTACGATAGAACGGCGGATAGTATCCGGTATCAGCACAGTACTGGCTCTTTCAGGTTTGAGCGGCGGCGTGCAAAAAACTCGGTCTAGGCGTAATAGAGGGAAATTGACAGGTTGCGTAGCTCCGTAACCGGCCCCTTTCAGTTTGAAACAATCCTGAAAGTCGGAACTGAGTTTGGAGAAAATGGGGGATTGAGGGGCAACGCTGAAGTTCCCGGCCATGATAATGGGAAGTTCTCCATGCTGGGTTCCTACTTCCCTCAGGGTATCAAACAGGTATTGAAGTTGTTTACGGTGGATGAAGCGGAGTGTATGGAAATATTTCCAGCAGGCGGGGGAGTACAGGTCGAAGCGATGTTCAAAAGGTTCCAGACTGATGTTGATGAGCCGAATCGCCAAGGAGGAATTTTCCGGTATCCAGTCTACAATCAAACCGGTTGTGTCCGTGATGCTCTGGGCCGGACCAATCTGACCGTGCCTTACAATGATCGCGCAACTTCCTATTTGCTTGATATAAGAGGTTCTACCGAAAATGCTGTAGGCAAATTTGAGTGTTCGGTTATAGTTGCTGCAGCCTTGGACGAAAATGACATCTGCACGGAGTTTGGATATTTGTTCAATGGGAGGAGATTTCTCGCACCCCTCGTACAAGGTAAGAACCCTTATTTGCCTGGCATCCGGAGACGGTGGCATTTTGTAGTATTCCATTCCAGTTCTGGAAATGGGCGGGAGAAAGTCTGTAATAACGATGCCGTATGCAAACCAGACGATAATGCCAAGCAGACCGATTCGGGAACCGAAAACCAGCCATGCAATGAGCGCCGGAAAGGAGAAAATGAGACAGCAAGCCCATATGGGCAGTGACGTTGCAAAAGCCATCGTGTCTGAACCGGTCCAGAAAATAGTGACGACGATGACCCACAGGCACAGAGAGACGCCACCCAGCGCTATTCCCAAGTGGTTGACTCCGGATAGCGTTGGCAGAGGTTCTGCCAGATGTTTGCGTCTTCTGAGCCGATGCACTGTGGTGACAGATTAGAAGCCCATGCCGGGAGGGAGACCCAAGCCTCCTGTCAGCTTTTTCATTTCCGCCGCGGCTGTTTCCTTACCCTTAGCAATAGCTGCATTGATGGTTTGAAGGAGAAGCTCCTGGAGAAATTCTGAATCGGACGGGTTAATGATGGAAGGATCAATGACCAGTTCCGTGAGGTTGCCGTCACAGGTGGCGGTAACTTTCAATTTTCCTCCAGCTCCTTCCGTTGTAACGGTTTGGGAGGCGAGTTTTTCTTGAGCGGCCGCAAGCCCTGCCTGCATTTGCTGGACCTGTTTCATCATTTTCATTATGTTCATGGTCGTTGTGTCTGGGTGGATGAGTTGACTATTGGGAAATGATACGAGCCCGGAAAATCTCCATAGCAGCATCAATCAGCGGATCCGTGTAGTAAGAGTTATCTTCATTTTCCTCTTTGGAAGCTTCCTGGACAGGCTCTGCGTTTTTTTTCTGCGGGGTATGAGGTTTAGGTGCAGGAATGGTGGATGCGGAAGGAGGTGGTGCAGGCAGAGGAGCCAGTTCTTCCTGCACGGGTTCGGGAATGGAGAAATCCTGACGGATAGAAATAGTAACAGAGGTTCCAATATATTGGGAAAGAGCAGCTTCCAAAGCTGTTCGCAGAGGGCCTGTTCCAAGACTGTCCATCCCCTGACGGTCAGAAGGATGAAAAGAAATGGCGACTGCTACACCATCATAACCGGAAAAAACGCTGTTGGCTAGAAAGTCCGCTTGAAGAGGGAATTTGGCGGACATTTGTTCCAACACCGTTTTCCAGTCTTCTTCCGTGATAGTTCTTCCTGATTGTTGGGACAGAACTGCCGGTTCCTCTTTTTCTACGGGTGCCTGGGTTTGGGATGATGTGCTTGGAGTATCGAATAGATTGTCAAAGAAACTGTTAGTTCGTCTTTCCAGAGGAAGATTTTCCTCTGGATCCATAAAAGTAGGCTCTGGAGAATCCGTAGGAAATTTCGACACATCGGAGGCGTCGGAGTCTGGATGCCGGGTGATTTCTTCGGAGGCAGGTACGGTTTTTGTCCGCAATTTAGTGGCTGAGTAGGGAAATTCTTCCTTTGCAACGGCAAGAGAGGGGGGGGCTGCAGCGGGTGTAAGAGTTTCCTGTTGTGGTTCGGCTTCCTGCGTAGGATGGGGAGAAGCTTGAGCGTCAGTGCTCTGAATTTTCTGTACTGCGGGAGATGAAGCAGGGGAGGACACAGAAAAATCTGGAATCGGATCCATCAAATGTTCTTCCGTAGCTGGGGGTGGGTTTGTTGCAGCAACAGGAGACTGGATGTTTTGCCGGGGGGCCGGAGTGGGAGCCGTGGCGGAGGAAATAAATGTACTTGGTTCCTGCTGTGAAGCAGGATCTGAAGAAGAGGCCGGTGCCGCGGTGGCTAGCGGAGCACCTTCCAACGCCATGATAATATCGCTGATGCTGGCCTCAGCCAGAGTATGAACGGCTTTAATCAGGCCCATTTCCAGATGAAGCCTTTTATTGGTGGACCAGCGCATTTTATCTTCCGTTTCCGCCAGAACTTCCACCAAACGCAGGATTTTGTCCGTATGGGTGCGTTTGACCAATTCGGCGAGTTCCTCCTTGGAGGATTCCGGGAGAGAATCAAAGCTGGCTTCTGGATCTACTTTAGAGACCAGAATTTCACGCACGGCGGAGATAATTTCGGAAAGGAACTGGCTCATGTCTCTTCCTGCTTCCGCCTGTTCATGCAGAAGATGCAGGAGAGAGGGAAGTTCCTTGTTCAAAATAAGCGCCAGAGCATGGGCCACGGTCTCCCGGGAAGTAATGCCGAAAATGTGGAGTACCTGCTGTTCTTCAATATGATCTCCACAGAAGGAAACAAGCTGGTCCAGCATGGATTGTGCATCCCTCATACCTCCATCCGCCACTTTGGCGACAGCAAAGGCTGCTTCCCTGCTCAGACTTACTCCCTCTGCAGAAGCAATATGGAGCAGGTGTTCTGCAATGATTTCAGAAGGGATGGGGCGCAGGTCGAAGCGCTGGCATCGCGATAGAATGGTTGGCAGTATTTTGTGGGGTTCCGTGGTTGCGAAAATAAATTTGACATGAGGTGGCGGTTCTTCCAGCGTTTTGAGCAGGGCGTTGAAGGATTCCTTAGTGAGCATGTGCACTTCATCTATATAGACGATACGGAAATTTCCTCTGCTCGGAGCGAACCGTACGTTGTCCCTGAGATCCCGGATGTGATCAATGCCGCGGTTGGATGCTCCGTCTATTTCAAGAACATCCAGGCTCCGGCCTTCCGCAATTTCTTCACATATATCTTCATGCGGGTCAAAATCCACTTTGGGGCCACCGCTGCAGTTTAGAGCTTTCGCAAATATTCTTGCGGTTGATGTCTTTCCCGTTCCACGGGGACCTACAAAGAGATAGGCATGGGCGAGACGGTTGTGCTCAATGGCGTTTTTCAACGTCCGGACAACATGATCCTGTCCAAGGACGTCATCGAATGTCAGAGGACGGTATTTTCTGGCAAAGACCTGGTAACTCACGGTTCAGAAAGACTAGAAGATGAGTTCCCGTTTGAAAAGAAAATAGAGAGTAATTGTTTTAAAATGTTGATAAAACGGTTCTTGCACACTCCCGCTACGGAGCTTGCCTGAAAAAAATATCAAGAAAACAATGAGGATGTCATTTTGATATTGAAATCTGAAAATGTTCATGCCAATCTCACAAAAGTAACAGGAACCTTCTCATCTCTATAATTTCCTATGTGGGTCAAAGTATCAATAGCAGCCTTGGTCATTGCTCTTCTCGGAGGAGCCATGTATTATCTTGATAACGAGGAAGCTCTAACCAAGGAGCGTAGGGAATGTGCTTCCCGCTACAAGAACCTGAACGGCCTTCGTGGCGAATTTACGGAAGAAAAGACGAAATATGTCGATTTCCTGGTGAAGAATGAGGCTCTGACGAATGACATCAATGCTTTAACCAAGGAAAAGGATGAACTGGAAGTAAAGAATCAGGAATTGGCCTCAGCCAATGAGGCCAAGAAATCTGACCTTCAAACGCAGCAAACCGCTTTGGCGGAATTGCAATCCAAGAGCAAGGATATGGAAAGTATCCAAGCCATTGCTGACAGAATCAAGGGGCTGGAAGAAGAGTCCAAGCAGTTGGAAGTGGTTAAGCAGGCGGAACAGGGAAAACATGATGCCATCGTTGCTGAAACCGAACAGCTTGTTGTGAATAATGCCGCTCTTCGTCAGCTCAAGGCCGACCAGGATGCCCGCCTTTCTCCGCCCAACCTGAAAACGAGGGTTTCCCAGGTGATTCATGATTTTAATGTAGTTGTGATTGACGGAGGAGCCGCCGATCTGGGCGTGGTGCCCGGTTCCAAGTTGGCCGTCATGAGGGACGGCAACAAAATTGCCGAGCTTGACGTAAACGCTGTTGAATCCCGTGTTTCCACGGCCACTATTCTACCAAGTACGGTAACCGCCGGCGAACGTGTTGAAGCCGGAGACGTCGTTGTATCTGTTCGTCCCTAGCATTTTTCCGGTTCAATACACTCCATACACTCTCACATACATACACAATGAAAACTGTCTTAGTAGTTTTATTGATTCTTGCAGCAGGGGCGGGCGCCTGGTTCTCCGGTCTTAGCGGCCTTTTCGGTATTAATGGCCAGTACCAGGATTTTAAAGAAATGATTTCGTATCGTAAGACCTTGGACAAGGAAATACGTACTTGGACAAGCTTGCGCAACGACATGATTAAGAATCGTGGCTTGGCAGCGGAAGAAAATCTTAGTCTGATTTCCAACAAGGCTTCCGTGACGCAGCAGCGTGATGAACAGCTTTCCAAGGAAGCGGAGTTGAAGGAAGAAGAAGTGCAGTTGAATGCGGACTTGTCCAAAATCAATAAACAGATTGAGGAATTAAAGAGCAAGTTGCAAGATTTCGGTGTTTCCAGCGTACAGGAAATCCAGGAGAAGATGGAATCTTTGGAAGCTTCCAATAAGAAGCTCCAGGAAGATATTGACCAGATTAAAAGTGCTACGGAAGTGGCTTCCAAGAGACGGGCAGAACAAGCTTCTGAGCTGGCTAGCCGCCAGAAGGAGCAAGCTGAATACCGAGCTGCTCTTGCCAAAAATGGGGAAGAGTATCCCGTTCTATCCGTGGATCCGCAGTGGGGTTTTGTTGTGATTGGGGCCGGACAGGGCAGTAGTATTGATCCAAATACGGTTCTTCTTGTTACCCGTGAAGGTCGCAGCATTGGTAAATTAAAGGTAACTTCCCTGGAGAAAAATCAGACGGTAGCTGACATTATTAAAGACAGCGTACCGTCTGGTATGAGTATTCAACCCGGCGATAGAGTACAACTCCTGCGTCCCCGTCAGTCCGCCAAATAAAGGTTTGCCACGTATTTTCCTTGAACCCCGTTGTGTCGTCCGGCATAATGGGGTTCAACTTTTTAAAAGGAAATGATGAAACGATTTGCAATCTCCTTTTTGTTTGTGTCTTTTTCTATTCTTCTGGTCTCTTCCTGTTCCTGGTTGATGGAACCGCAGGAGAGGGAGCGTGTGCCGCAGCCGCCTCCCGGTCCGGAAAAGAGTGCGCTTCCTCATAATAAGACCCAAAGATTTGAGGCGGAAGCAACGCTCGGCCCGTTGGCCTCGCCGAGACGTTAACGGCATCCGAATGACGCTGGACGGTGATTCTGTTCTTTACAGTATCCGACAAACCGGATACAACCGCCTCCGGTTTCCAAGTGGAGAGATGGCTGAGCTGGTCTAAGGCACTCGACTCGAAATCGAACGTGGGCTTTAAAACCCACCGTGGGTTCGAATCCCACTCTCTCCGCCAGTTTTTCAGTAAGAGCCCCGTCGGAAGACGAGGCTCTTATTTTCGATAGGAAAGGAACAGGCGGGAATTCAGATAAGCGGCTGTTCAGTGATAGAGGGTGCGTTCTTGACCGGGGTCTTTAAGGCGGTCTCCGCCAGGATGGTTGTAACTATAATAATTTTTGTTGGTTGTTTCGGTCGGTTTACCAATGATTACATGATCCAGAAAACGAACGCCTAATAATTTGGAGCATTCCCGCACGCGTTCGGTCAGGAGGTCGTCCGTACGGCTGGGGGCTGGATTTCCACTGGGATGATTGTGGGCAAGGATGAAGCCATAGGCGTTATGAATGACAGTGGGGCGTAATATGTCACGTGGATGAGCAATGGATTCGTTCAAGGTCCCGCTGGATATTTCCACGGGTTTGATGAGGCGACACTTGGTATCCAGCAGCAGAACGAGCACCGTCTCCTTTTCCTTCCAGCGCATGGCTGTAGTCAGATAATCATAGACATCTTCCGGTGTTTGAATGGGTTGACGTGACAGAGTTTCACGGAGAGCCCTCGCTCCCAGTTCAAAGGCAGCGCTCAGCGTAGCGGCTTTCGCCATGCCTATTCCCTTGCAAATGTTCGCTATTTCAGCAGCTTCCATATGAGCTAGGGCATCTAGAGAGCCAGCAGACTGAATCAGATCCGAGGACATGTCCAACACATTTTTCCCCTTGATCCCCATTCGGAGAAAGATAGCAAGCAGTTCCGCGTTGCTGAGGCTGTGCCTTCCTTGGCGGAGCAGTTTTTCCCTGGGCAGAGACTGTGAGGGCAATTCCTGAAGTTTGCGGTAGGTCATTTCAATAACAGAGGCGTGCGGTAGAAAGAATGGCGGAAGGAAGATGTCGCAGCGTATCCCCTGCCGTCAATGTTTGCTGGGTGGCTTCTCCGGCGGAGATTGCCATTTCGGAAGCTCGGCCACACAGGTAGACACCCAGAACGGCGGAAACCAGCAGGGATTCCCCCTGGCTTATGAAGCCTCCGCAAATACCTGCCAGAACGTCTCCCTGACCGGCAGTTGCCATGCCGGGATCCCCAGTGATGTTATAAAAAAGAGGTTTTCCCCGTTGGGTGACGATAGTGCGTGCTCCCTTGTAAATCAGGGCGGCTTCATGTTCTGCCAGAAAGCAGTCGGCAATGTCTGCGCGGATGGCATAGTTGTCTGCATCTGGCAGAAGTCTGCGAATTTCTCCATGGTGGGGAGTAGCCAGAACGTGTTCTCCCAAGTTCCACTGCATGGCCGCGGCCAGATTCAGCCCGTCCGCATCCAGAACAGTGGGGGTACCTGTTTCCAGAATGAGGCGGATGGCTTCCGCATCTTCCTCCGATACGGAACCGATACCTGGGCCAATGAGGAAAGCACTGAATGTACGAATGGAGATATCTGCGTAACTGTCCACGGGCCTGACCATGATTTCCGGAGGCATGGATGGAGCGATTAAGGGATAGACGTCTTTGTGAACGTGCAGTGTAACCAGACCGGCTCCTGCCCGGAGAGCTGCTTCACAGCAGAGACGGGCCGCACCCAGCATTCCTTCAGAGCCAGCTATGACGCCAATGTGCCCGCGTTTGTTCTTATAATCCGTATAGGGTCTTGCAGAGAGGAATTTGGTAAGCCGTGAGGAGGTAATAAGTTCCGTGGCGGGGAGCGCCTGTACGTGAAGGCTGGGAAGGTCAATGCAGACTAAGCGTCCAGCAAACAGGGTGGCGTCATCGTCCAGCAGGCCCTGCTTAACGGCTCCTATGCACATGGTGAAATCTGCTTCCACTGCATTTTGCTGAGGCATTCCCGTGTCTGGATCCACTCCGGTGGGGATATCAATAGCCACGGTACGTACAGCCCCGCAACGGTTTCTTATATAGTTCATTTCCGCGCAGAGAGCGGAGATTTCCCTCCGGAGCATTCCCTTTGCCCCTATTCCCAGCAGGCCGTCCAGCAGGATCATAGGTTTTCCCGTATGGGGAAGGGGAGGGGCCTGGTATTCCTGAGGGGGAGGAGATATTTCCGCCAACTGCCGCACGGAAAGTTCACTCCATTCGTTGCGCGGGTAAGCGGTTCGGAAGCCTATTTCCCAGCCATGTTGTTTCAGTATGTTAAGGACGGTGAGGGCATCTCCCCCGTTATTCCCTTTGCCTACATAGGCTACGCACAATCCCGGGTCGGGGAAGAACTGCATGAGAGATTCCGCAATACCGGCAGAGGCCAGTTTCATCAGGGTTCTGGCTGGTGTTCCGCTAACGATGAGCTCGCGTTCCGCGATCTGCATATTTTCCGTGGAGCAAACTTTCATGGCATACTGATAGAGGCAGCCTTTACTGTAAGCTAAAAAACCTTCTCCTGCAAGCCGGAGAAGGTTTTTGCAAAAGAAGCGGACCAGGGAGCGGCTAACCGATGCGGAACGTGATGCGCGCTTTGGTCATGTCATAAGGAGACATTTCCATACGCACTTTGTCCCCTACCACGATTTTAATAAAGCGTTTGCGCATTTTGCCGGAAATATGGGCCAGCACTTCGTGACCGTTGGGAAGGCGCACCTTGAACATGGTCCCTGCCAATACGGCGCAGATGGTGCCTTCCACTTCAATTTCACTTTCGGAGTTTTCTTCCTTGGACTCTGATTTGTTGAAATTCTTTCTGCCTTTGGTGTGGCGTCCTCCGCCTCCTTGCGGGCGTTGCCTGTTGGCGTTAACTCCGGGGCGGCTTCCTCCCCCTGTTCTGGAATTTCCCGGTCCTGCAGACTGTCCGACCGACCGTGCCGCTCCTGTGCCATTGCCGGAAGGTCTGGATTGTCCGGGACGGTTACTGGTGCCGGTCGGTCTGGAACCGGGGCGGGAATTTTGTCCGCCGCTGGGGCGGCTGCTGGATCTTGGATTCGGGCTGATAGGACTCTCCTTGTAAAGTTAAAATGAACGCGTGTGTACAAATCCCGCGCAGGCGAATGATAAACCATATTTTTGCAAGGGCAAGTCCTGAATGCGGAAGTTGTGCAAATAAAACACAATTCTATGGAGAGGGACGGGAAAAAGGCTGTAAAAGAGAAAAAGTATTTGACATTTACGTGAATAATCATTAGGAATGCGCCCCCGAATTGGAAGATAACGGCAGGATGCCGAAAAACGAGAACGAAGAATTGAACCATGAAGACCTTCTCAGCCAAACCGCAAGAAGTAGAGCGCAAATGGTATGTTATAGACGCTGCCGACAAGGTGCTCGGCCGTGTTGCCGTTGAAGCGGCTAACATTTTGCGTGGCAAGAACAAGACAATTTTCACCCCCCACGTTGATTGTGGCGATTTTGTCATTATCGTGAACGCGGACAAGGTGGTGTTGACCGGTAACAAGGAAAATGCCAAAATTTATACCCGTTTCTCCGGTTACGTTGGCGGTAAGCAGGTGGACACCCCCCGTAAGATTCGTGCTCGCCGCCCTGAACTTCTTCTGGAACTGGCTGTTAAAGGCATGGTTCCTCACACCCGCTTGGGCCGTCAGCAAATGACCAAGCTGAAGGTTTATGCCGGCGCCTGCCATCCGCATGAAGCCCAGCAGCCCACTGCCATTACTCTCTAATTGATTTTTCAGACATGAGTCAGACAACCCCATACAACGCCACCGGCCGTCGTAAGACCGCCATTGCACACGCTTGGCTTACTGAAGGTTCCGGCCGCATTACGATCAACCGCCGCGGTTTTGAGGAATATCTTCCTACCGTTCAGTTGCAGAATGCTGTTCTTCAGCCCTTTCAGGTTACCAATACCATGAACAAGTTTGATGTGAACGTCGTTACCAAGGGCGGCGGTATTCACGGACAGGTGGGAGCCATTCGTATGGCGATCGCCCGTGCTCTTGTTCAGGTTGATGAGGCTTCCCGTGCCCAGCTTCGTGAATTCGGTCTTCTGACCCGTGATTCCCGCATGAAGGAACGTAAAAAGCCCGGCCGTCCTGGAGCCCGCAAGCGTTATCAGTTCTCCAAGCGTTAAGCTTGGCTGGTTGCGAAGGAACTGGCTTTACCATTTCTTTCTCGGAAAAGGAGTACTCCCTGTGGAGTGCTCCTTTTTTGTTGCAGGAAGAGCTCTGTTTTTTACTGCTTCACGCGTCTTTAAAAAGCTTTTTCTGGTTGGATTGCTTACGGCGGCTTTCAATGATTTTCCTGCATTTGCCGTGAAGGGAACAGGTTTTCCTATACAGGAATGTTTGGTTGACGAGGGTTATCGATGGTACGGTGTTCCTGCCAGAATAGTGTGGCAACGGTAAAGCTGTTCCAGCAGGACAACAAGCGCCAGTTCATGTTGAAGGGTGAATTTGCTCAAGGACAGGATATGATTGCACCGGGACCGCAATTCTTCCGTATGACCGTCTGAGGCTCCGATGAGAAATGCTATACGGCGCACGGAATGCATTTGCCAGTCCTTTGCCAAGTCGACCAGCTTTTTTGTGGTCCAAAGTTCTCCGCGTTCGTCCATGGCGATGCGCAGGCAACCCTCACTGGCGGCCAGCAGACGTTTAGAAACGTCTTGGGAGTTTCCATCCCTGACAAGTTTGAGTTCCGTTTTGCCGAAGGGCCTGAGACGGTTGAGATAGAGTTCCACGCCTTCCTTGGCGTAGCCTAGAGAAGGCTTTCCGGCGGCCAGAATCAGGAATTGCATGAGGAGTCAGGAGTTGGAAGATGAGTTAAGGTAGTTCAGCAGGGTGCGGGCCCAAGTTTCCGAAATGCCGCGGATGGCGGCGATAGAAGCCGGGTCCGCCTTTTTAATGGCAGTTACGGATTTGAATTTTTCCAGCAACAGTCTTTTTTTTGAGGCGCTCATGCCCGGTGCGTCGTCCAAGGCGCTTTCCCGCATGCGTTTACGGTAGAGCAGTTCGTTATAGCCGTTGGCGAAGCGGTGGGCTTCGTCGCGGATGCGCTGCATGAGTTTGAGGGCTCCCGTGCTGTGAGGCAGGCAAAGGGGCTGGGACTGGTGGGGGAAAAATATTTCTTCCCTCTGCTTGGCCAGGCCTACGATGGGCATGTCTCCCAGGCCGATGGCTTCCAAATCGGCCAGAGCGGAGGAAAGCTGTCCTTTACCTCCGTCCACTACTACCAGATCTGGAACTTTGATGGGGGCTTTTCCTTCCGCGCTGAGTTTCTTAAGCCACTGGTACAGGGTCATGTCCGCCTGCCGTGAGGCTACGGCATCGCTCTCCGCCAGAATGCGGGAGTAACGCCTCCGGATGACTTCCGACATGGAGGCGAAGTCATTTTGTCCGTCTACAGTGCGTATACGGTACCGCCGGTAGGCCTTGTTGTCCGGCCTGCCGTTGGTGAAGCGCACCATGGAGGCCACGATATGGTTGGAAGAGACATTGGAAATGTCAAAGCATTCCATAATGAGTGGGGGAGATTCTAATCCCAGTGCTACCCCCAGTTCCTTCATGTCTTCTTCCGGGTGAACGGTGCCGGGAAGATCGGGAGTTCCTTTTCGGAACCTCCGGGCGGGTTCCAGTACCTTGACCAGATTGTCCCGGATGTCCCGCAGATATGCCGCGCGTTCAAAGTCCAGTTCATCGGCGGCTTCCATCATTTCCCTGGTAAGTTCGTCCAGAGCGCTTTTTTTTCCCGTCCCTTCCAGCAGACGCACCGCCTGGTCAAAGTTCCGGTTGTAATCATTGATGGAAATGCGGCCAACGCACGGAGCGGAGCAGTTGCGAATCACATCCGCATGGCAGTGCCTGAAGTCATGGATACCCGGATTTTTTGTCTTGCAGGTTCGCAGCCGGAAATGCCGGTTGAGCCATTCCTGCGTGGCGTAAAGAGCCTGGGAGTGGACAAAGGGGCCGAAGTAGCGCGCTCCGTCATCTTTGCGCACCCGCGCCAGCTGGAAACGAGGCAGTTTTTCCCCCTTCGGAATTTTCAGCAGGGGGTAGCGCTTGTCGTCCTTCATCTGGATATTGTAATGCGGGCGATATTGTTTAATCAGTTTGCTTTCCAGCAGAAAAGCCTCCTGGTCATTTCTGGTTTCAAAATAATCAAATGACGCAATAGCATTAATGAGCGCTCTTGTCTTATGGTTGGAGAGTGTGGCTCCCGTAGGAGAAAAATAATTGCCCAGGCGGCGGTGAAGGTCCTTGGCTTTGCCCACGTAGATGGTATTTCCCCGGGCGTCTTTCATGATATAAACGCCTGGTTTGTGCGGAGTTTCCCTCCAGAGTTCTTTCAGGGTTGGTTGCTCGCGGTCTGCCACGCAGGCATTATGCCATATGAGGCAAGAAATGGAACTGCGGAAACGTACTGTATTACGGCTACTTGGCTTGCCTAGGAAAACTTCTTCTGTATAATCCCCTATGTCTTTTGTATGAACCCTGTACCGTTTACCACGTTGGCCGCCGCCATGGATTTTGTGGTGGGAGATAGAAATTATCCCCTTTCTGAGCTGTTCATGAAAGGCGGTTTCATCATGTGGCCGCTGCTTCTGTTATCCATCGCCGGAGTAGTGGTGCTGGTCATGTGCTGCTTTTCTACCCGTGCTGCCGCCGTTTTGCCTACCAAACTGGTGGAACAGGCGGAATCTTTCATCCGCAAGCGGGATTACACGGGGCTTTCCATCCTCTGCAAGAATGGAGATTCCTGCTACGCTCGCGTGATGTTGACTGTAGCCAACTTCATGTTGCGCAACCCCTCCGCCCAGTTTGAGGAGGTGAGGGAGATAGCCTCTGCGGAAGGAGGACGGCAGGCGGGGTTCCTAAGCCGCCAGATTTCCTGGCTGTCGGATATTGGCGCCGTAGCCCCCATGCTGGGGCTGTTGGGGACCGTGGTCGGGATGATGAAAACCTTTTTTGAGATTGCCAACGGTGATTTTTCCGGGGGCAAGCAACGTATTGACATGGCGGGCGGCGTGGCGGAAGCCTTGATTACGACGGCGGGCGGCCTGATGCTTGGGATTCCCGCCATCCTGGCTTATGTATATTTCCGCAGCCGTGTACACAAACGGGTAGGAGACCTGGAGGCAGCCGTCACGCACAGTGTTTCCGTAGTTGCCACCCAGCTTCAGAAGCCACGAGCCGGTGCAGCTGGGGCTTTTCATGAAGAGGAACTTCCCAAAGTCCCCGTAGATCCCACTTCCCTGCGCGATGTGCGTGGGCTCTAGCCGGAACGCATCTACTTCTCCACCTCACCGGAAGATTGTATGAAATTTCATTATAAAATGCCCAGTCCTATCGGGTTCCAATTAGCCCCCATGCTGGACATCGTATTTCTGCTGCTGGTGTTTTTCATCGTAACCCAGACATTTGAGGATGATGAACCGGATCTTTCCATCAATCTTCCTTCAGCAGAGACTCCCAAGCCCGGTGAAAATGTGTCCAATGAAATTATCGTGAATATCCGTAAAGATGGTACCGTGGTAATCAACCGCCAGCCGTACACAATGCCGCAGCTGGAAGACAAGCTTTTTTCTGTCGCCCGGTTGGACAAAACTATGCTCGTCCGTATCCGCGTGGATGAAAAGGCGGAATCCGGCGTGGTGGTGCATGTGATGGACGCATGTCTGAAGGCCGGGCTGAATAACGTTTCTTTTTCCACGCGTCCTCCGGCTCCATCTTCCATCAATGTTTCCAATTCCCAGGCTTCATGAAAGCGTTCTTTTCCATTAATGCAGGTTTAATAACTTTGGCGATGTTTTCTGCCGCCCAGGAAAATATTCCGGATGCCGCTCCTATCGCGGATGGTCCGCTGGTCGCTAATCCGGAGCTGGATACGCTGGATATGGCGGACATGCTGTACAAGCAGGCCCAGGCTCCGGCTACGAAGGAGAACCGGCAGGAATATGGACGCCTTCTTGATTTAAGCTTGCGTAAATATCTGGAATTTACCCAACGTTTCCCCCAGTCTGCCCAGGCTCCTCTGGCAGAGTATCGTGCTGCCATGTGTTTGGAGGAGCTGGGCAGGAAAGATGAGGCACACGGCCTGTTCCTCAGATTGATTCAGACGGGCAGCCCCGCTCTGGTTGCCGCCTCTGCCTACCGTCTGGCGACGGATGCTTCTTCTGCCGGGGAGATAGATAAGGCCATCCAGTATTACCAGCTCGTGATTCGCAATGCGGAACAGAATGATTTGAAGGTGGACGCCCAGTACCGTCTGGGACGCCTGTTTCTTTCCAACGGTAATCCGGAGTCAGCCGCCACCATGTTTTGCGCGGTGATGGGCAATCCGGAAGCGGATGCCAAGTTTGTTCTGGTGTCCCGGATGGGATATGCCGCCCTGTGTGCGGATACGGGACGCTTGGGAGAAGCCTATTCCGAATATCGCAAGGTGCTGGAAACGCCCGGTGTGGATAACAGGAACCGGGGAATCGCCACTCTTCAGGCCGCCATGCTGGCCACCAAACTGAAAAAGACTGCGGAAGCCCAGGGCCTTTATGAACGGCTTTTGAAGGACGAGTCCCTGAAGGAGATGGCGCCGGAGGCCCGAATGGGGCTTCTTCTGGGGCTGTACAATATGGGCAAGTACAGGGAGATACTTTCCCAGTATGAGCAGCAGAAGGGAATAAAGATGCCGACAAAGGACGGCCAGGTGCGTCTGCTGATGCTGCTGGGGCAGTCCGCCTATAAATTGAAGGAGTATCGGAAAGCGGCGGATTTCTTTCTGGAAGCGGAAAAGTCCGTCCCTTATACGCAGGAGGCCATGCAAGCCTCCTTTTACCGGTTGTTGTGTTATAATGAACTCAAGCAGAAAGATCTTCCCCAGCGGGCTCAGAGCTTCCTGAACCATTATGCCAAGGCTTTTCCTACCAGTGAACTGCATGATATGGTGCGCCTGATGGCTGCAGAGAACCTGTTCAGCTCCAATCCGGCGGATGCCGCCCGGTTTTATGCCAGCATTGATTTTGACAAGGTGCCTCCGAAGATGCGCGCGGATATTTTATATAAGAGCGCGTGGGCGATTGCCCAGGCCGGGAACAGAGGTGTGGCCGCCAAGCTGCTGACTGATTTTATCAATGA
Source organism: Akkermansia sp. UNK.MGS-1 (assembly GCF_000980515.1). NCBI lineage: Bacteria > Pseudomonadati > Verrucomicrobiota > Verrucomicrobiia > Verrucomicrobiales > Akkermansiaceae > Akkermansia > Akkermansia sp. UNK.MGS-1. Next base: position 24,516 of record NZ_LBCB01000007.1, read on the forward strand.
TTTTCCAAAAGATCCCCGCATTTGCGAGGCATTGACGTTACGCGGAGACATGTATGCCAAGACCAAGAAGGAAGCTGAGGCTCTGATGGATTTTGACCGTGTGATTGCCCGTTGGCCGAAAGCTGAATCAGCTGCCGCCGCATGGCAGAGAGCCGCTCAGATTTATGCGGGACGCCAGGATATGGCGAACATGGCGAAGTATTATGAAGGCCTGATCCAGAATTTTCCGAAGGCGTCTCCTGCCGCTCTGGCTGAAGCCCATTTCCTGCTGGGGCGTGCGGCGTTTGACCAGGGAGATTTCAAGTCTTCTATCAGCCATATGGCGGAGGCCAAGACGCTGGATCCCCAGAAATACGGAGAACAGGTTAATGTGCTTTCCGTCCTGTCCTATCACAAGCTCCAGGACATGAATAAACTGAAGGAAGCCCTGGAAACCCTGCAAAAGGAAAATCCTTCCGCCGTGGCTCGTGTGCCGGATGTCATTCCCGCATGGCTGGGTCTTCAGGCCTATGGGATGAAGGATCTGGAAACGGCGGACAAGTATATGACCTGGGCTACGCAGAACGACCAGCTTCAGAATGTGAAGAAGGTGATTTGGCGTAATTTGGCGAAGGTGCGCCTGGCGCTCAGAAAGTATGACCGCGCCTTGGTGGCTTCCAACAATTTCCTGAAGGATGAGGATCAGCCTTACCGCCGTGCGGACGGCATGCTGGACAAGGCTTCCATTTTGCTGGGGCTGGGCAAGTATGCGGATGCCAGAAAGACGGCGGAAGATGCGCTGGCTCTGGGCGTGGAAGGTCCTTTGATGGCTTCCTTGAAAATTGTTCTGGGGGATATTTCCTATGCGGAGAAAAAGTTTGATGAAGCGGCCAAGCATTACGGTGTTACGGCCGAGCTGTTTGTCAATGACGCTGAACTGAAACCCAAGGCTCTGTTCAAGGCGGCAGAAGCTTTGGACAAGGCCGGCCGCAAATCGGAGGCTTCCCAATATCGGGGCCGCCTGCAAAAGGAATTCCCGGATTGGAAACAGGATGGAGAGTCTTTGCCTCCGGACGCACGATAAGCGTTTTAAAGATTGAAACCGGAAATGGAGAACAGGCGTAAAAGATGGTATGATCTGTTTGGATTGCTGCCTCGCAATCTGGGCCGTCTGTTGCTGTGGTTCAGCCTCATTCCTATCGCTTTCATCATCGTTCTTCTCGTTTATGCATGGAGGGCGGACCAGTATGAGCTGGACGAGGTTTTGGCGCCGTTGGAAAATTGTGCCGCATATGATCGCAACGGCCAGTGGATAGGCACCTTGACAGATCATGACCGGGTGTATGTAGCGCGCAATGAACTGCCCGATAATCTGGTGAATGCTTTCATTGCGCGGGAAGATGAAGACTTTTTCGAACATGGCGGCATTGTGTACTCTTCCATTATCCGCTCCATTTGCCGGAATCTGACTACGTTGTCCTATGCCCAGGGTGCTTCCACGATTACGATGCAGCTGGCGCGGAATTGTTATGAGCTGGGGGGGAAGACCCTGGATCGCAAGGTTTTGGAAATGGCCGTGGCCCGCCGCATTGAGGGCAAGTATTCCAAGGATGAAATTCTGACGGCTTACCTGAACCGCATTTATTTTGGCCAGCAATGCTATGGGATTGCGCAGGCGGCGGATTTGTATTTCGGCAAAAAAGTGGCGGATCTGACACTGGCGGAGTGCGCTACCCTGGCCGGTCTGGTGCGCGGACCTTCCATCTACAATCCTGTTTACAGCCCGGAGGCTGCTGCCAAGGTCCGCAATGCGACGCTGGAAAGGATGTTTGAGTGTGAATTCATTACCCAGGAACAATTATGGCAGGCGCTCCGCGAACCGATGGCGGTGGCCGGTAAACGGGAAGCTCGGCCCGGTTCTTATCCCGTTCTGGTCGTTTCCCGCGAGTTGGGAGACCTGGATTGCTGCGACGAGCAGGAGGGAACCTCCAGCATTTTTGTAATGACCACGCTGGATTTGGAATTCCAGCGGATGGTTGAAGATGTAAGCGAGCCTATGCTGGCCGCTCTGGAATCTTCTTCTGTGTGGGCAGGGTTGCCCAAAAGGGTGGACAACCAGTTGAATCGTTGTGTGCAAGCGGCCATATTGTGTGTGGATTCCCGTAAAGGGGAGTTGCTGGCCGTAACAGGGGGACGCTCCGCCCAGGACGGTCTGGACCGATGGCAGTCCAGGGTAATGCCCGGCGATCTGTTCACTCCCATCGTCAATTTATGCGCCGTCGACCAGCGTAGAACCGTTATTCGCAGCAATCCGGAAGTCACTGGCCGCGGGGTAGGTTTCAATACAGTAATAGAAACGGCACAAAAGGCCGGTTACAAAGGGGAACTTCCCCGTTCTTCGGACTTGTATACCGGCAGGTTTTCCGTGCCTCTTTCGCATGCCGTCAATGCCCTGTATCTCATCGGCAATGACGGGCTCAATGTGAGTATTTCCTCCGTCAGGCAGGTGGGCACCACCAAAAAGAACCTGGTGATGGTGAATGCCCCCTCTCCGGAAGAAAGCCGCCGGGAAATCCTGCCTAGGGAATCCGCCCACCTGGTGGCGTCCCTTCCTCCCTTCCGCTACGACGAACGAACCAGGAAAACCTTCGTCAATGTCAAACTTCCGGGAAATACAGGACATTTTTCCGCCGTCATGGGGCGTTATTTCACGGTTTTTGCCTGGGTGGGCTTTGATTCTCCGGAGGCCGCCGTCTATGAAAAGAAAGGGGTTTCCGCGGCGTTGGCAAAAACCTGTTCCTCCCTGGCCGGGGAGGTGTATGACCGTGCGGAGGAAGGCCGCAGAAAAGCTGTCCGGGAACGCCGGGAGCGGGAAAATGCTGCAGAGCAGGGCCCCCAATGAAGTTCAATTTTCCATTAGTAGAAGCATCATGAGACACTCACTTGAAATGACCACGGCCATCCAGGCCGCCAAATCCGCCGGAGCTTTTCTGAAGAAGCATTTTTATGAGCAAAAGAAGGTGGATGAAGCCAGCCAGAATGATATCAAGCTGGAGTTGGACAAGCTTTCCCAGAAACTGATTACGGAGGAAATTCTTTCCGTGTTTCCCAACCACGCTGTTTTGGGAGAAGAAGGATACACCGGGGACAGGAACAGCGAGTGTGAATGGATTGTAGACCCCATTGACGGGACGGTGAATTATTTTTACACGATTCCCTGGTTCTGCGTCTCCATAGCTTTGCGCCGCCGCGGGGAAGTGGTGTTGGGCGTGATTTACGATCCCATGATGGATGAATGCTGGCATGTGGAAAAGGGCGGGATTCCGTACATGAATGATCATCCCATGCATTGCAGCCAGCGGGAACGCATGGCGGAAGCCGTGGTATTCGTGGGGCACGGCAAGACGGACGGTTCCAAAGAAAAGGGGATTGAGCGCTTCGCTAGGATCGCTTGGCAGGTACGCAAGGTGCGCAATAACGGTTCTGCGGCTCTGGCCCTGGCTTATATTGCCTGCGGCAGATTTGACGCCTATGTGGAAAGCGTCATTTCCATCTGGGATGTCGCCGCTGGGGTTTTGCTGGTGGAAGCAGCCGGCGGCAAGGTTGTTTTGGAACCGAAGGAAGATAATCCGGAACAGTTCGCCATTGCCGCATGGAACGGCCGCATCCCTATCATGGAGGCGCTGGGAGAATAACCCGAACATTATTGCCGCAGTACCGTATGAAAAACATGATCGCTTTGACCGGGATCGGGTATGATATTCACCGTTTTGCGGAGATTCCTCGCCCCTTGATGCTGGGCGGCGTGCATATTCCTTCCTCCCGCGGCCTGGACGGCCATTCCGACGCGGATGTTTTATGCCACGCTATTGCGGATGCCCTGCTGGGTGCTGCCGGGTTGCCGGACATCGGCTACTGGTTTCCGCCGGGCGATCCTGCCTGCAAGGACATCCCTTCCCTGGATATTGTGGCGAAAGCCGTTTCTCTGATTCGGGAGCGTGGAGGTCGCATCGTGAATGTGGACTCGTCCCTTATTGCAGAATCTCCCCGCATTTCTCCTTATTTGGAGCAGATGAAGGGAGCTTTGGGAACCGCTCTGGGAATCTCTCCGGTCCGCGTGGGCATCAAGGCCACTACCAATGAACAGCTTGGCGCGCTGGGCCGTAGGGAAGGCATTGCCGCTTTTGCCGTAGCGGCTATTCTGATGCCGGAGGATTTGGCCATGCCGTAAGGCGAATGCTCCGGTTCCGTTTCTGGAAGCCTTTTTTCAAAAAAGGAAGCCGGTACGGGGCTTTAAACAAGGAATATGCTTCAGGAATAACGGGCAGGTGGAAATGGCGCTTTTTTGGGGAGCCTTTTCCAAGCAGTTTTAATGAAATGACAGGAAATTTTTAACTGTTCCCTGGCAGAAAAGCCGTTTTTGGCTGCATAATAATATTACCCATTTCCCTGCACAGGGAAGAGGCGTTGCCTGATATCAGCTGATGCAGCGGTAATAATAATCCACGCGGGAGATGAACCAAGACCATTTGAAGCCGGGTTTGCCATTGTCCAGCAGAAGGTGGGGGCAACGCTTGCCGGTCCAGTAGTAATGGGGCACGACATTCCGCAGGGGAATATCGTGGGCATACATGTTGTAGGCCGCCAGCTTGGCGGCGCGGTCAAAGGTTTTGACGATGCTCTGTCCTCGCTTCTCACACATTTCAATGCCGATGGAGTACATGTCTCCGGGGCCGCCCCGGTCCGCATGGCGTCCCGTTTCATTCAGGGGGATATGCTGCATGGTCACGTACGGGTCTACCGTATAATGCCAGTTGCAGCGCAAAGCTCCGTTATTCAGGGCGCGCGCATGCTGCATGGCGTCTGCGGACGGGTTTTCCGTGTTGTGCATGGTGATGAAGCGTGGCTTCATTCGGGAAGAACGGCGGCGGAGCGGAGAAGATTTAGGCATGAACATCGGCCGGACGTTACATTCCGCCAGCAATTGGCGCGGAGAACGTTTCACCACGGGGACCCCGGAGGGCTTAAAGGAGATCATGGGAGCCATTCCTGCTTTTCCGGAAGGTTCCGAACAACTGGTCAGGGCAAGCAGGGCGGCGGTTTCCAGCAGAAAAGTTCTGCGGTCCATGCCCTGGACTTTCTCCAGCATGGGCTGGAGCTGACCGGAAAAGCGGGCAAGATAAGTGGCGATGGTGGAAATATTGCTCATACGGAGGCCGGGGAATGGGGAATTTTCAGCACGGATGCGGGAAAAGTTAAGTTCACGCTAAGATTCGCTCTTCTTCTTTGCAACGAAAAAGTGTGAAAGCTTCAGCATTGTGCCGAATTCTTCGCTCTTTTTGTCATATTGGTTTGCTTAAACCGTTGTTGAGAGCAGAACAGTATCTGCTTCTGCGGCGGTGACGGCATCCGCGCCTGCCGGGGACAGAATGAATTCTCCCTTCCGGGCCGTTTTCCCGTCCCAGAGCACGGAACCGCAGAGGACCGTGAAGACGGCAAAGCGGGAGGAGTCCGGCTGGGTAAACCGTTCTCCCTTATCCAGGCGGTATTCCTTTGTGGTGAAATGCGGCATTTCCGTCAGGTATCCGGGGCGCTGGCTGAGTTTCCGGAATTCCCCGATGGAATCCAATGCCTGTTCCAGGTGCAGTTCCCGTCCTCGTCCGGAGTCATCCGTGCGGTTCCAGTCATAAAGGCGGTAGGTGGTATCGCTATTCTGCTGGATTTCCGCAATGAGGTGCCCGGCTCCAATGGCATGAACCAGCCCCGCCGGAATGTAAAGGTGTTCCCCCGGTTCCAGATGGGTGGAGCGTATCAGTTGCTCCATCTGTCCTGTTTCCGCCGCATGACGGATGTCCGGGAGTGTGGCGTTTTCCTTCATTCCCCCGTAAATCAGGGCGTCTGGGGATGCATGCAGAACATACCAGATTTCATTTTTTACTTCTCCCTGCCGGGCTGCCGCCGTGCGTTCCGGGGGATGCACCTGAACGGAAAGATTTTCGCGGGCATCCAGAATTTTGCAGAGCAGGGGAAAGCGGGGGAAACGCTCGTAGCCGGGACCGAAAATTTCCTGCCGATGTTCTTCCCACAGCCGATGCAGGGGCATTCCTTCCCATTCGCCGTCCTTGACTATACTCATGGCTTCAGGACGGTCGCTGATTTCCCACGCTTCTCCATAAGCTGTTTCCCGGTCGGGCAGTTCCCGTCCCAGCATGGTTCTCATGCTCTGGCCGCCCCAGATGCGCGGCTGGTAGATGGAATGGAATCGAAAAGGCTGCATGGTTGTAGCGGAAGCGTAGGATATCTTTTATGGACGGGCAAGCAAAATGCCCACAGGGTTTCCTGTGGGCATGGAGAGAGGAAGACGGAGAATTGCCTGTTATTTGATGGATTCCCAGACAATGCCGATTTCGTCAAATGGCACATGTTCCTTGTTCTTGTCCGGTTTCGGAACGCCGTAGTTGGTCCGGAACAGGGGCAGGATGGGAGCTCCCGTTTTAGGATCCTTGCTCATGGGGGCCATTCCAACTTCTTCAAGCAGAAGAGTCATGCCGAATTCACCACCAGGACCTTCACTAACCAGGATTTCAATGGGGTAAACCTTGCCCTGTTCCACCGTGAACTGCTTGCCGGCTGCCACACCGCGCATAGTGTTGTTCCAGTGCCCGGAAGAACTGTATTTGTAGAACGTAACGGGGGGGACATTGATGCCCACTTCCCGGAGTTCCTTTTTCAAGTCGTCATTGCCGGGTTTGCCTTCCATGGCATCAAGCCATTTGGCATTGTTTGCCGTCATTTTTCCCAGAGAAGCGGATTCCCAGCCGTAGTCGAAGACATTCTGTTTATTGAACCGTACTACTAAGTAGTCGTCTCCCAGTCCCACGAATCGGAACGTGCCGGACTTGGGGGCGCGTACTTTTCCCCGGTAAATGGCGAGCCACTGGCTAGGCTTTACTTTGTCATCGCAACCGTAGGCCTTGGGAGCGTCTTTGGCGGGAGTTCTGGGTATGTAGAACTGGGCTGCGTATAATTGTTGCGGAGCCTTGTAAAAACGGTTCAGTTCCGATTCGTTCCAGCCTTTGTTCACGAAGCGGGAAAGGAACTCCCTGTACTGGTTCATGTTCATGTTGGTAGGACGTCCGCCAGGAGTCTGCTTGGTGTCGTAAAAGGTCCCTACCAGCGTGCTTCCGGAGGGTTGGGACGTACCGAAAGCAGAGGTGGAGTCTCCCAGGTCGGGGCCGAAGCCGTCCCCCATGCCGAGGGCGGTTCCCTCCTCCAGCATGACAGGTTCATCGGGCGGGTCAATGTCGATCTTGGGGAGGCTCACCGGAGCGGCGGCCGCTGCCACCACGACCTTGACGGGCGTCTCCGCATGGGAGGAAGAGGAAGTTTCCCTCTGTACTTCCGGCGGCGGAGGCGTATCCGACGGCGGCGCATCGTCCGGCGTGATGTAGCCGACGACTTTGGGTTCTTCCGGAGGGGCGATGATGATGGTCAGGGAGTAGAGAATGGCTCCTGCCAAAACGACGGAGAGAATGGATGTCGCTAATGCGGCAATATAATTTTTCCGCCTTTCCTTGCGCAGGGTTTCCACTGCGTCTTCCGTGGGTTCTATATGAAGGCTCATGCATGTATGATAGCACAAGAATCCCATATGTTGAGTAACATGAAGATAACAGGGATAACATGTCGGTAACAAAAAAGGCGGCCTTGCCGTCCTTTCTCCGTATGGGCTTTTCAGCGTTTCCCCCGTCTTTCCGTCCCTCCCGGTGCCAGCGCAATGGCAAGGGTGGAGCAGATGCCCAGAATCAGGGGATAATACAGGTATTTCATGATCAGCAGGGGAGAAACCTGGGAGATTCCGGCGGCCATGAGCATTTGAGCACCGTAGGGGATGACTCCCTGAACCAGGCAGGAAAAGGTGTCCAGAATGCTGGCGCTGCGTTTGGGTGGGATATGGAATTTGTCACTTATTTCCTTGGCGATGGGGCCAGCCGTGATGATGGCGATCGTATTATTGGCCGTGCAGAGGTTGGCCAGGGAAACCAGCCCGGCAATGCTGAATTCCGCGCCGCGCCTGCTGCGGATATGGGCCGTAATTTTTCCGATAATATACGCGATGCCTCCGTTGAAACGGATGATGGACAGTACGCCGCCGGCCAGCAGAGTGACGATGATCAGTTCTCCCATGCCGGTCATGCCGCTGCCCATGGCTTGGAACCAGGCCATGAAGGAGAAATACCCCATGCCGACGCCAATCAGTCCCGTTGCAAGGAGCCCCATGGTCAGAACGGCCATGACGTGGATTCCGGCCAGGGCCGTCACCAGCACGAGCAGATAGGGAAATACTTTCATCCATTCAATGGAGATATCCGCTGTGGAGGGGGACTGCACGTTCCATCCGAGCAGGATGTAGCAGGCCAGGGCCAGCAGAGCGGCGGGGAGCGCCACCTTTATGTTGGCCCGGAATTTGTCCCGCATGGCGCAGCCCTGCGTACGGGTGGCGGCGATCGTGGTGTCTGAAATGAAGGAAAGATTGTCTCCGAAGAATGCTCCCCCCACCACAATGGCCGTCATCATGCCGGCACTGACCTGCGTGGCTTGTGCCAGCCCTGTGGCTACGGGAGCCAGAGCGACAATGGTGCCTACGGATGTTCCTACGGAGAGGGAGATGAAACAGGAGGCGATGAACACGCTGGCAAACAGCAGATTGTCCGGAAGAAGCCGCAGCGTAAGCTGCACGGTGGCGTCAATGGCTCCCATATCCCTGGCAGACTGGGCGAAGGCTCCTGCCAGCACGAAAATCCAGACCATCATCAGGATGTTCCGGTTGGCTACTCCGGAGGAAAACAGATCCACCCGTTCCGCCATGCTTTTTCCGCGGGTGATGAAAACGGCCCAGACAGCTGCCGCCATAAAGGCTACCGTGACCGGCACGGCGTAAAAATCCTGTACGGCTATGGAGATGACCAGGTAAAGCAGGAAGAAAACCAGCAGGGGGCTCAGTGCCCACAGGCTGGCTTTGGCGGGGGGCGTATCCTGGTTGTCCGGGGGGCTGGTCATTGGAGTGAGGGGAGCTGGCCGAAAAGTCAGTTGCCGTCGGCTTCCATCCGGCTCAGATACCACCGGTAAATGCGTTCCACTCCCTCTTCCAGCTCCACCCGGTGTTTCCAGCCCAGGGAGTGCAGCTTGGAGACGTCCGTCAGCTTGCGCATGGTGCCGTCCGGCTTGTCTGCGTTGAACGCCAGATTTCCCCGGTACCCTGCCGTAGCGGCAATCAGGCGGGCCAGTCCGCCGATGGAGATTTCTTTCCCGGTTCCGATATTGATGTGGCAGTTCCGCACTTCCCTTCCTCCTTCTTGCAGCTGGCTGAAATCCACTTGCTCCATCACATGGACGCAGGCGTCCGCCATGTCTTCGCTCCACAGGAATTCGCGCAGGGGAGTTCCCGTACCCCACAGTTCCACGGAACCGGGGGTAATGCCGTATTTGGCCAGCACGGCCAGGATTTCCTTTTCTTCAGCCGTGCCGTCCACCTGTTCCACTGGGCGCGCGTTCAGATCTTTCCGCACGGCGTTCCAGTCTCCTTCCATCAGGCACTTGGCCAGGTGTATCTTGCGTACCATGGCGGGCAGCACGTGGCTGTTTTCCAAGTGGAAATTGTCATTGGGGCCGTACAGATTTGTAGGCATGACGGCGATGTAGTTGGTGCCGTATTGCAGGTTGAAACTTTCGCACATTTTCAGCCCTGCTATTTTGGCAATGGCATAGGGTTCGTTGGTGTATTCCAGCGGGGAGGTGAGCAGGGCGGTTTCCTTCATGGGCTGGGGGGCTTCGCGCGGGTAGATGCAGGTGCTCCCCAGGAAGAGGAGCTTGGATACGCCATGCCGGAAGCTTTCCCCGATGACGTTCTGCTGAATCTGGAGATTGCGGAAGATGAAGTCCGCCCGGTAGCGGGAGTTGGCGATGATGCCGCCCACAAACGCCGCTGCCAGAAAGACGTATTCCGGCTTTTCCCGGTCAAAAAATTCCCGGACGGCCGCAGGGTCTTCCAGATCCAGTTCTTTGTGCGTCCGGCCAATCAGGTAGGAATAGCCTTTGTTTTCCAGGGATTTCCAGATGGCGGAACCGACGAGGCCGCGGTGTCCGGCCACAAAGATTCTGCTGTTTTTTTTCATCTCAGAAATGAACGGGAGTTTTTACGTATTTCATGTCGTGGCGCACCATGATGCGCACGAGTTCCTCAAACGGAGTGGAGGTAGGGTTCCAGCCAAGAAGGGTTTTGGCCTTGGTTGGGTCTCCCAACAGTTGTTCAACTTCGGCAGGGCGGAAATATTTGGGGTCCACTTCCACCAGAATATTGCCCGTCTTCCTGTCGCGTCCGCGTTCTTCCACGCCTTCTCCCTCCCATTCCAGCTCTATTCCGGCCTCACGGAAGGCCAGCGTGCAGAATTCCCTGACCGTGTGCATTTCCCCTGTGGCGATGACGAAATCCTCCGGTGTGTCATGCTGGAGAATCAGCCACATGCATTCCACGTAATCCTTGGCGTAACCCCAGTCGCGCAGGGCGTTCAGGTTGCCCAGGTAAAGCTTGTCCTGCATGCCCTGGGCAATGCGTGCCGCCGCCAGCGTGATTTTGCGGGTAACGAAATTTTCTCCGCGGCGTTCGCTTTCGTGGTTGAACAGGATGCCGTTAACGGCAAACATATTGTAAGATTCCCGGTAATTCTTGGTAATCCAGAATCCGTATTGCTTGGCTACGCCGTAGGGTGAACGGGGGTAAAACGGCGTGGTTTCCTTCTGGGGGACTTCCTGCACCAGCCCGAAAAGCTCGGACGTGGAAGCCTGGTAGATGCGGCATTTCTTTTCCATGCCCAGAATGCGGACGGCTTCCAGCATGCGGAGGGTTCCCACGGCATCCGTTTCCGCCGTGTATTCCGGTACGTCAAAGCTGACTTTCACATGGCTCTGGGCTGCCAGATTGTAGATTTCATCCGGCTGCACGGTCTGGATGATGCGGATGAGAGAACTGGAATCCGTCATGTCCCCGTAGTGGAGGTTAATCAGGCGGTTTTTCTTCATGTCCCGCACCCATTCGTCCAGGTAAAGGTGTTCGATGCGGCCCGTGTTGAAGGAGGAGGACCGGCGCAGGATGCCGTGTACTTCATACCCTTTGTCAATCAGGAACTCTGCGAGAAAGGAACCGTCCTGTCCCGTAATGCCGGAGATTAATGCGATTTTGCTCATATGGTGTGTCAGGTTATTTGCTGGCGGGAGAGGTTGATGAAATGAAAAGAAACCTCTCCCGGAGCCGCAATTCATGGGCTCCGGGCATAAATAACGCATTTTTCCCAGCGAGGCGAGGAAAATGCTCTGGTCTATAGGAAGGGGGGGCAGAGCCGTCAGCGGGCATGTTGCCGCTTGCTGGCCGCAATCATTTTCCTGAAATCCCGGAACAGATACTGGGGATCCCTGGGGCCGGGTGCCGCTTCCGGGTGGTATTGCACGCTGAATACGGGAAGCGTCCTGTGGGCGATGCCTTCCACGGTATTGTCATTCAGATTGATCAGCGTTATTTCCACGTTGTCCGGCACGGTGTCCGGATCCACGGCAAAACCATGGTTCTGGGACGTAATGCTGATTTTGCCTGTTTTCAAATCTTTGACCGGATGGTTCGCTCCACGGTGCCCGAACTTCAGCTTGAAGGTTTTCGCTCCCAGCGCGTGGGAAATAATCTGGTGGCCCAGGCAGATGCCGAACATGGGCACTTTCCCAATCAATGCAGCTACTTCCCGGTGAATGTCCGTCAGCGTGGCGGGATCTCCCGGACCATTGGAAAGAAAGACGCCGTCCGGGTTCATGGCAAGCACTTCCTCCGCCGTCGTGTGGGCGGGAACTACGGTTACGCGGAAGCCGTTTTCCCTCAACTGGCGCAGGATGTTGTATTTAATGCCGAAGTCAAAGGCGACGATGTCGTATTCCGCAGGGGGCAGAGTTTTTCCCGTAACCAGCGCGTCCACTTCCTCCGGTGTCATGGGGTGGGAACCGATTTTGTCCACGATATTGCAGCCTTCCATGGAGGGGGCGTTTCTGGCTGCTTCCACGGCTTCCTCCGGCGTCAGCTCCGTGGTGAGGCAGGCGCGCATGGCTCCGGCGGAGCGCAGATGCTTGGCGATTTTGCGGGTATCCACCCCTTCAATGCCGATGACGCCCTGTTTTTCCAGCCACGGGCCCAGGGATTCCGTGGCACGCCAGTTGGAGTGGACTTTCGCCAGTTCCGCCACCACAAAACCGCTGACCTGCGCTTTGCCTGATTCCCCGTCTTCCGGGTTGACGCCGTAATTGCCGATCAGAGGATAAGTCATGGTGACGATCTGGCCGCTGTAGGACGGATCCGTCAATACTTCCTGATAGCCGGTCATGGACGTGTTGAAGCAGGCTTCCCCCACTTCCGTGCCCGTGGCCCCGAAGTGCGAACCGATGAAGACGCTTCCGTCTTCCAGTGCGAGAATGGCTCTCATGGTGATGTAAGTATGCTTAGGTGGTGCGGGATTAAAGGTTTTGGGCGTGGTACTCCTGAATAGTGCACACCTGAAGATTTTTGTTCTTCAGCGCCTCAATGGCATTCACGCAGGCCTGTGCGGAAGCCAGGTTGGTGCAATAGGAGGTTTTGGCGGCAATGGCGGAGGAACGGATGATGATGTCGTCCGCCCGCGCGTCGTGGGAGCCGGGGGTGTTGATGATGAAATCAATATCCCCGTTTTTAATATGGTCCACGATGTTGGGGCGGCGCGCCTCGTTGACTTTGTAGGCGCGTTCGCATTCAATGTCGTGCTGGAGCAGGTGAATCATCGTGCCGCGCGTGGCGCACAGCGTGAATCCCATGTCCGCCAGCTGCCGGGCCATGTGAAGCACCCGTTCCTTGTCCCGGTCATTCACGGAAATGAAGACTTTGCCTTCCGTCGGCAGGGGATTGAATGCGCTGACCTGGGATTTTGCGAAGGCGATGTCCGGGTCGGGATCAATGCCCATTACCTCTCCGGTGGATTTCATCTCCGGCCCCAGCACCACGTCGATGCCCGGGAAGCGGCCCCATGGGAAAACGGCTTCCTTCACGCAATAGTATTCCGGAGTGATTTCCCGGGTAAAGCCCAGTTCCGCCAGCGTTTTGCCGGCCATGACCTGTGCGGCCAGCTTGGCGAGGGGCCTTCCGATGGATTTGGAGACGAACGGCACGGTGCGGGAAGCGCGCGGATTCACCTCAATGACGTAAAGCTGTTCGTCTTTTACGGCAAACTGGATGTTCATCAGCCCGCAGACGTTCAGTTTGCGCGCCAGCTCCTTGGAAGCCCGCGTGATTTCCTTGTGCATTTTCATGGAAATGCCCATGGCGGGAATCATGCTGGCGGAGTCCCCGGAATGGATGCCCGCC
>NZ_LBCB01000007.1:38395-70172 GCF_000980515.1 Akkermansia sp. UNK.MGS-1
CGAACTCAATCCCCTGGCCAATGCGGTTTGGGCCGCCGCCCAGGATGAGGATTTTTTTTCTGCCTGTTTCGCGGGCTTCATTTTCATCTCCATAGGTGGAATAAAAGTAGGGGGTGTAGGCTTCAAACTCCGCGGCGCAGGTATCCACCAGCCGATATCCGGGCACAATGCCCTGTTCCTGGCGTTCCTTCCGGATGTTTTCTTCCGTGGTTCTCCGGGCCAGGGCGATCTGCCTGTCGGAAAAGCCCAGCTTCTTGGCTTCCCGCAGATCCAGCTTGTCCAGGCTGTCTCCCGCCTTGGCCAGGTCCTGCATTTGTGCCAGGAACCAGGGATCAATCTGGGTAAGCTGCTGCACTTCATCCAGGGAAAATCCGTTGCTGAACGCCGTTTGAATCCAGAAAATGCGTTCTGCCGTGGGAACAGCCAGTTTCCGCGTGATTTCTTCTGCGGAAGGCGCCTGCGGGGCCTTCGCGTCAAATCCCCAGCCCCAGCGTCCCGTTTCCAGGGAACGCAAGGCCTTTTGCAGGGATTCCTTGAAAGTACGACCGATGGCCATGGCCTCCCCTACGGATTTCATGGACGTGGTCAGGTGTTCGTCCGCCTGCTTGAACTTTTCAAACGTGAAGCGGGGAACCTTGGTAACCACATAGTCGATGGTGGGCTCAAAGCAGGCGGGCGTTTCCCGCGTGATGTCATTCCGCAATTCGTCCAGCGTATAGCCTACGGCCAGTTTGGCGGCCAGTTTGGCAATGGGGAACCCTGTGGCCTTGGAAGCCAGCGCGGAAGAGCGGGAAACGCGGGGGTTCATTTCAATGACAATCATGCGGCCGTTGGTCGGATTAATGGCGAACTGGATGTTGGAACCGCCCGTTTCCACCCCGATCTCCCGGATGACGGCAAAAGAAGCGTCCCTCATGGCCTGGTATTCTCGGTCCGTGAGTGTCTGGATGGGGGCTACGGTGATGGAATCCCCGGTATGCACGCCCATGGGGTCGATGTTCTCAATGGAGCAAATGACGACGCAATTGTCCGCGCGGTCCCTCATTACTTCCATTTCAAACTCTTTCCAGCCGATCAGGGACTCTTCAATCAGGATTTCGGAAACGGGGGAAAGATCCAGCCCCCGGGCGCATATCTCTTCAAATTCCGTTTTGTTGTACGCTACTCCGCCTCCCATGCCGCCCAGCGTAAAGGCGGGGCGGACAATCAGGGGAAAGGTGCCAATATCCCCGGCCACCCGGCGCGCTTCCTCCATGGTATGCGCAATGCCGGAACGCGGCACGTCCAGGCCAATGCGGAGCATGGCTTCCTTGAACAGGTTGCGGTCCTCCCCGCGGTCAATGGCGTCTGCGTTGGCACCGATCATACGCACCTTTTCCCTTTCCAGCACGCCGCTGCGGTGCAGTTCCATGGCGCAGTTCAGGGCTGTCTGCCCGCCCAGGGTCGGGAGGAGGGCATCCGGTTTTTCCCGGATGATGATTTTCTCCACGAACTCCGGAGTAATCGGTTCAATATAAGTACGCGGAGCTGTCTCCGGGTCCGTCATGATGGTGGCGGGATTGGAGTTGACCAGCACTACTTCATAACCCTCTTCCCGGAGGGCTTTGCAGGCCTGGGTGCCGGAGTAGTCGAATTCGCAGCCCTGGCCGATGACGATCGGGCCGGACCCGATCACGAGAATCTTTTTGATGGAGGTGTCTTTAGGCATAATGGCGATGGAAGAATCCTGTAGTCCTGGACCGCGGATTTCCGCCGGGGGAATTAAGTGCCCGCCGGGCTCCGGAGGAAAGTTTTTTTACGGTCAATGACGCGGATTTTTAGAGCGTGGGGAACGGTGGAAAACGGAAGAGGAAGGAGGCCGGAGCAAGGCGCGCCAAGGCTCCGGAGCCGTGCCTTCCCTGCGGGCAGAGGCTTGACCCGCGAGGGGGGCGGCACAACTCCGGAGCTCGTCGGTGCACCCACTAATAGATGAACAGCATTTCCCGGTACTTGGGGAGAGGCCAGGACCGGTCGTTCACCAGGGTTTCTGCGGCATCGACGCTGGTTCTCAATCGGGACATCGCGGCAAGGATGTCCTCATGGCAGCTCGTAAGCGCCGTTTCCAGGGTATCCAGGTCGGATACGATGGAATCCAGGGCGTCGCCCAGCTTGTCCGCCAGCTTCTGCAGGGCGGCGGTACCGTTGGTCCGCTTGGCTTCCAGCGCCCTGGAGAGCGCGGCAACGGTTTGCCCGTATTCGTTGCGCAGGGCGGGGAGGATGATGGTGGCCGCCATTTCCCAGGACAGGCGCCCTTCAATGCGGATGCGTCTGTGGTATTCTTCCAGGAAAATCTCAAACCTGGATTCCAGCTCCCGCCTGGAAAAGACGCCGTATTTTTCAAACAGGGCCACATTCTTTTCATTCACCAGGGTGTGAAGGGCCGTCATCGTATTTTTCAGGTTGGGGAGGCCTCTGCGTTCCGCTTCCTTCACCCATTCCTCCGAATAGTTGTCTCCGTTGAAGATGATTCTCTTGTGTTCGGAAATCCTGCGCTTGAGCGTTTCCTGAAGCTGCGGCAGGAATGTTTCCGGAGCGAAGGAAGAAAGTTCTTCCGCAAGGGAGTCGAGGGCTTCCGCCACAATGGTGTTCAGGGTCATCATGGGTCCCGCGCAGGATTGGGCGGAGCCCGGTGCTCGGAATTCAAATTTGTTGCCGGTGAAGGCAAACGGGCTGGTGCGGTTGCGGTCCGTCGCGTCCCGGGGAAGGACGGGAAGCGTATCCACGCCGATTTTGAGCGTATCGTTGCGTTTGCCGCAGCCGGAAGAGCCATTGATCATATTCTCAATCACTTCATTGAGCTGGGCTCCCAGGAAAATGGAGATAATGGCGGGGGGCGCTTCGTTCGCTCCCAGGCGGTGGTCGTTCCCGGCGCTGGCCACGGAATTGCGCAACAGGTCGCTGTGCTTGTCAACAGCCTCGATGATGGCGGTCAGGACGGTCAGGAAAATGGCGTTCTGCTGCGGGTCCGAACCGGGGTCCAGCAGGTTTTTGTTTCCGTAGGAAATGGACCAGTTGTTATGCTTGCCGGAACCGTTGACGCCTGCAAATGGCTTTTCATGAAGCAGGCATACCAGGCCATGCTTGCTGGCCTGCTGGCGCAGAATCTCCATCACCAGCATGTTATGGTCGATCGCCAGGTTCACGTCCTCAAACAGAGGGGCCAGTTCAAATTGCGCGGGCGCCACTTCGTTGTGGCGGGTCTTGGCAGGGATTCCCAGTCTCCAGAGTTCCTGTTCCACGTCACTCATGAAATTAAGGACACGAGGCTTGATGGAGCCGAAATAATGGTCTTCCAGCTGCTGGTGCTTGGCGGGAGGTGCGCCGAAAAGGGTGCGCCCCGTCTGGACCAGGTCCGGGCGGTTCAGGTAAAAATTCTTGTCAATGAGGAAGTACTCCTGTTCCGGTCCCAGCGTGATGGTCACGTGTTCGTCCGGAAGCCCGAAGCACTTCATCAGCTTCTTGACGGCGTTGCCCAATGCCTGGCGGGAGCGCAGCAGCGGAGTCTTCTTATCCAGCGCGTCTCCCGTATAGGAACAGTAGGCGGTAGGGATGCAGAGCGTGGCTCCGTTCCCGTGCCTCTTGATGAAGGCGGGGCTGGTGGGATCCCAGGCGGTGTATCCGCGGGCCTCAAAAGTGCAGCGCAGGCCGCCGGAAGGGAAACTGGACGCGTCCGGTTCGCTCACAATCAGGTTTTTGCCGGAGAAGCTCATGATGGGTTCCATTCCCTTGGGGTCCAGGAAGGAATCGTGCTTCTCCGCCGTGGAGCCCGTCATGGGCTGGAACCAGTGCGTATAGTGAGTGGCTCCCCGTTCCAGAGCCCACTGCTTCATGGCATGGGCCACATCTGCGGCAATGTCCGCGTTCAGAGGAAGTCCGTCCTGGATAGTGGCCAGGAGGGTTTTTGCCGTATCTTTGGGCAGGTACTTCTTCATCACTTCCGTGCTGAAGACATCCGCTCCGTAATAATCAATGCTGACCGGGGCGCTTTCGCTAGCTCCGCCCACGGGCAGGGAAGCGATGGCGCTGATGGCTTGTGTTCGTGTCGAGTCACTCATCATGGTTAACTGTTGTACCTTTTCTTTAGCAAGAAGCGTGCCAACTTTTCAGGTAAATGTTCTCATGAATATGTTGCTAATTTTAATTTATTGATTATTAGTGAAATATGAATATTATGGCGAAGGGGCTGCAAAAAAGGGAAACAAAACTGCGCATAAGAATGAATTACAAAAATGTAAAATCGCAACAAAAGGGTGATTACAAAAATGTAAAAAATTCTTCTTGGGGGGAACGATATTTTTATTCCGCTTCAAAATGTCCTGTTATGCCGGCAGCCGCGTCAGGCTTTGTAAAACGGGGGTAAAACAGTTTGAAAGCGGGAAAATAGAAAGTCTGGGCAATGTTGGCACGGTTTTTGCTACGAATAAGTCAACTTAACCCAAACAAAACAGCAAACTGATGAATAGCGATCAATTTGAGACAGGCATTCCCGCGCCGCAGGGATTGTATGATTTTGAACAGGAGAGGGACGCCTGCGGCGTTGGCCTGGTGGCTGACCTGAAAAATGAACCGAGCCACAAAATCATTGAAACGGGGATTACTGTTCTTAAGAGGCTCATGCACCGCGGCGCCGTGGGGAGCGATCCGGATACCGGGGACGGCGCGGGCATTCTGCTGGCCCTTCCGGATGAATTTTTCCGCCTGGCGCTTCCCAACAAGCTTCCCGCCAGAGGCAAATACGGGGTGGCCATGATGTTCGGCGGATGCGGCCATGAAGAGGAATTGGAAGCCGCCGTCACGGAAAACGGCGGCAGCGTGATTGCGTGGAGGCAGGTTCCCGTGGATCGGGACAGCATCGGTAAAAACGCCCAGCGCATGTGCCCCCTGATCCGTCAGTTGTTCATTGACGGCAGCGGTTTTGCGGATCAGGCGGAATTTGAACGCAAACTGTTCGTGATGCGCCGGGAAATGGAACGGCGCGTGGAAGGCTGTTATGTGTGCAGCTGCTCCAGCCGCAGCATTGTGTACAAGGGGCTGTTCCTCGGCACGCAGATTGAAGGATTTTACGGAGATCTGGCCAGCGAGCATTTCAAATCCCCCCTGGCTCTTGTCCACCAGCGCTACAGCACGAATACGTTCCCAACCTGGAGCCTGGCCCATCCCTTCAGGTATCTGGCCCACAACGGGGAAATCAATACCCTGCGCGGGAACCTGAATCACCTGAGCGTGCGTGAGCCGCATTTGTCTTCCACTCTGCTGGGGGATGACCTGCAAAAGCTGTTGCCTCTTATTCCCCCCGGCCAGAGCGATTCCGCCTGCCTGGACAACATGGTTGAGCTGCTGGCCGCCGCCGGACGGGACCTGCGCCATGTCATGCTTATGCTCATGCCGCAGGCCTGGGGCGTCAATTACCATTTGGGGCCGGATGTGCGCGGTTTCTTTGAATACCACTCCGCCATGATGGAGCCCTGGGACGGTCCGACCGCCGTCGTTTTTTCCGATGGTATCAATGCTGGCGCCATGCTGGACCGCAACGGCCTGCGCCCCGCGCGCTATACGCTGACCACGGATGATATTTTCATTCTGGCTTCGGAAACGGGCGTGGCGGACATTCCCGCGGAAAAAGTAGCCCGCAAAGGCCGCCTCCGTCCCGGGGAGATGATTTACTGCGACCTGGTGAACCACCGGCTGGTATCCGATGCTGAAACCAAGAATGAAATGGCCAGGCGCATGCCTTACCGCCGCTGGGTGGAGAAAAACAAGATTTCCGTCCGTTCTCTGTTTGATTCCATTTCCGCTTCTGCGGAAATGCCGGACCTCGTGGGCCGCCAGCGCCAGTTCGGATTTACCCAGGAGGATGTGGAGCTGATTATCCGTCCCATGATGCTGAAAGGCGCGGAGCCCCTCGGCTCCATGGGAAATGACGCGCCGCTGGCCGTCCTCTCCGGAAAGGCGCCTCTCCTGTTCAATTATTTCAAGCAGTTGTTCGCCCAGGTGACCAACCCTCCCATCGACCCCATCCGGGAGGAACTGGTCATGAGCCTGACCACATACATAGGCAACCATCCCAACATTCTGGAAGAGACGCCGGAGCACGCCCGTCTTATCAAGATGGCGCGCCCCGTCATTACGGATGAAGAACTCAACCGCCTCTGCAATATTCGGGAGGCCGGCTTCCCTTCCGCCAGGCTTTCCATCCAGTTCCCGGAAGGAGGGGACGGAAAAGCCCTGCGGGAGACGCTGGAAAGCCTGGCGGAATCCGCCGTGGGCCTGGTCAGGTCCGGCGTGCGCATTCTGGTGCTGACGGACCGCAACATAGGGCACGGCTACCTTCCCGTTCCCAGCCTTTTGGCCTGTTCCGTGGTGAACCGCGCGCTGACGTCCGCCGGGCTGCGTTCCGATGTGGGTCTGATTCTGGAAACCGGGGAGGCGAGGGAAACAATGCACTTTGCTCTGCTTCTGGGTTTCGGGGCCACGGCAGTCAATCCGTACCTGGCTCTGGCGACGGTTACTTCCCTGGCCGCGCCGCAGGACTGCCCTCTGGATGTAGTGAAAGCCTCCGGCAACTACATTAATGCCATAGACAAGGGACTGCTCAAAATCATGTCCAAGATGGGCATTTCCACGTTGCGCAGCTACCGCTCCTCCCAGCTGTTCGAGGCGGTGGGTCTGAACCGGGAACTGATTGACGAATTCTTTCCCGGCACCGTCAGCCGCGTAGGAGGCATAGGGCTGGATGAAATAGCCGCGGAATGCAACCAGCGCGCCGTGCAAAACGCGGAACACGGGGACAAGCTGGATGCGGGAGGGCAGTACAAGTATAAGAAAGGAGGGGAGAATCATCTCTGGAATCCGCAGACACTTCAGGCTTTCCGCGCTGCCGTGCGTGACAATGACGAACGGAAATACCGGGAATTCGCGGATTACAGCAACCGTCAGGCGCAGCATCTCTGCACTTTGCGCGGCCTGTTTGAATTTGCTCCGGCAGACGCTATCCCCCTGGAAGAAGTGGAAAGCGTGGATTCCATCTTGCGCCGTTTCGTTTCCGGAGCCATGTCTTTGGGGTCCCTCAGCCCGGAAGCCCATGAAACCATCGCCATTGCGATGAATAAAATCGGAGCCAAAAGCAATTCCGGGGAAGGGGGGGAAGATGAAGCCCGCTATGAACCCAACGCCCGGGGAGAAGCCCGCTACAGCGCCATCAAGCAGGTGGCGAGCGGGCGTTTTGGAGTGACCATTAATTATCTGCGCCACGCTTCCGAGCTCCAGATTAAGATGGCCCAGGGGGCCAAGCCCGGGGAGGGGGGCCAGCTCCCGGCGCACAAGGTGGATCCATACATCGCCCGGCTGCGCCATTCCATGCAGAACGTCAGCCTCATATCTCCTCCTCCGCATCATGACATTTACTCCATTGAAGACCTGGCCCAGTTAATTTACGATCTGCGCAACTCCAATCCGGATGCCCGTGTCTCCGTCAAGCTTGTTTCCGAGGTGGGCATCGGCGCGGTTGCCGCGGGTGTGGTGAAGGCCCATGCGGATGTGGTTGTGGTCAGCGGCCACGACGGCGGCACGGGCGCCTCTCCGCTCACCAGCGTAAAGCACGCCGGACTGCCGTGGGAGCTGGGGCTGGCGGAAACGCAGCAGACGCTGGTGCTCAACAAGCTCCGTTCCCGGGTCCGGCTCCAGGTGGACGGCCAGCTGCGCACCGGGAGGGACGTCGTGATGGCCGCCCTGCTGGGGGCGGAGGAATTCGGTTTCGGAACCGCCATCCTGGTTTCCATCGGCTGCGCCATGCTCCGCAGGTGCCATGAAAATACGTGCCCGGTAGGCGTCGCCACGCAGGATCCGGCCCTGAGGGCCAAATTCAGCGGCAAGCCGGAATACGTCATCAACTACCTCCGCTTCGTGGCCCAGGAAACGCGGGAAATCCTGGCATCCCTGGGGCTTCGTTCCCTGGATGAAGCCGTAGGCAGGGCAGATCTGCTTTCCGTCAACCGCGCCATAGATTTTTACAAGGCCCGGCATTTGGACTTTTCCTCCATCCTGCATGCGGCAGAGGGGGATGGACGCAGGTTTGACCCCTCTTTTGAAAAGGAACCGCTGGACAACTACGACCGCCGCCATCTGCTGCCGGCATTGAAGCCCCTGCTGGAAAAGGGGGAAAAGACGGAACTCTGCCGAGACGTCCGCAATGTGGACCGGACGGTGGGGACGGAACTTTCCGGTGAGCTGGTGATGAAATTCGGGCCGCGCGGCCTGGCGGAAGATACGCTTACGGTGCACTTTACCGGATGCGCGGGGCAAAGCTTCGGGGCTTTTCTGGCGCCTGGCGTCACCTTTGAACTTGTCGGGGAGGCGAATGACTTTGTCGGGAAGGGCTTGTCCGGCGGCAAAATCATCGTGCGCCCCCCGGATCATATCTCCTACGTACCGTCAGACAACGTCATCGCCGGAAACGTCATCGGCTATGGGGCCACTTCCGGCGGCATCTTCCTTCACGGGCAGGCCGGGGAACGTTTCGCCATCCGCAACAGCGGCGCCAAAATGGTAGTGGAAGGCATCGGCGACCACGGCTGTGAATACATGACCGGGGGCCGTGTGGCGGTGCTCGGCAAAGTGGGCGTCAATTTCGCCGCGGGGATGACCGGCGGCCTGGCCTACGTGTATGACGCGGACAACAACTTCGATCAGAAATGCAACCTGGGCAGCGTGGACCTGGAAACGGTCATGCCGCATTCCGCCGATGAAGCGGAATTGCTTCAGCTCATTTACGAGCATTACATGGCTACCAGGAGCCGCAGGGCTTACGACCTGTTAAACAACTGGCCGGAAGAACGCGGCAAATTCATCAAGGTATTCCCGGTGGAATACCGGCATGCCCTGGCCATGCATTCCTGAAAGAAGCATGCAGCAGTTTTCTGTTGTTTGGGGTAAGGCAGGGGCCTCCGCGGGTGCGGAGGCCCCCATTTTTTGATAGGCCTGTATGCCGTTTCATGGCCGGGCATGTTGGCGCCGCTTTTCCTGCTTAAGCCATTCCGCATTTGAAGACTAATGTTCCGGATAAGGAGGTTTTCATGACCATACTGTCAGTTGATAGAGAAATGCGGCTGCGAGGGGGATGGTGGTTGCGGTTGATGTCAGGAGGAAGGTCAAATGTTCCAGCAATGCCCGGTTCTGAGCGGATTATGAATTCGAAGTCAACAGGAAAGTTTGAATGGAAATGTGTTAGTGGAGTTTTGGTTTTGGAAATTCGGCTGGATGGCAATTGATAAAAAAGTGAATTGAAAGGTAACTGATTGGTATTCTTGTTATTTAGTTATTCAGGGAATTGCCGCGAATTCATAATCCGTTAGGTTTGCTCCAGTGGGTGTTTGGCATTTTCTGCCAAGCTGCTCCAATTAACTACGCAATGAATATATGACGAGGAAAACCGGCCCTCTCCACCTGGAGAGGGCCGGTTTTTTGAGGAAATTCTGTAAGGGAGTTCCTTTCCCTTTTTTGAGGCTTGCGCCGGCAGAATGTTTTTTCCTGCGCCTTTTCATGAAAAAGTGCGGCCGCGGAGGGGCGGACGCACTTGCAGAGGCGGAAGGCAGAGCAGGGATTCCTACTTTTTAGGCGTTATATTGCGCATGTTGCGGCCTTTAGCTTTGCGCTGCTGTTCTTCCAGGGCCGCACGCTGCTGCTCCATCATCTTTTGGAAAAAGCCCGACTTTTTCTTTTTGGCGGGGGAAAGCACGGGCATGGGCAAGCGGCGGATAAGGGCTGTTTGTCCTATGGAGATCAAATTCTGCGTGGTCCAGTACAGGGCCAGGGCGGAAGCGAAATTGTAACAGAACAGGAAGAACATTACAGGCATCAGGTTCATAATAATGCGCTGGGAGCGTTCTCCCGCCTGAGGCGTCATCCTCATCTGAATAATCATGGTTACAGCCATGATGAGAGGCAGAATATTGATTGGAATGCCGAACAGGTGGCCCACGGTATCAGGCAGGGAAAGATCCGTCATCCACAGGCAGAAGGGCTGCCCTCTCAGTTCCGCGGAATACTGGAGCACACGGTAAAAGGCAAAGAAAATGGGAATCTGGATGAGCATGGGGACGCAGCCGCTGGCCGGGTTGATGCCGTATTTCTGGTACAGCTTCATCATTTCCATGTTCACCTTCTGAGGGTCGTCCGGATATTTCTCCTTGAGTTTGACCATCTCCGGCTGAACCAGGGACATGCGTTTCATGGCCATATAGGATTTTTTGTGCAGCGGCCAGATAAGAGCACGGACAACGATGGTCATGCAGATGATGGCCACGCCCCAGTTGCCGAACCATCCGTGGAAGAGGTTGAGCAGCCAGTTCATCGGAACGCTCAGGAATACGAGCCAGCCGTATGCCATGATATCGCTGATGGCGGGATAGGAAAGATTCAGGTCACGCAGGTAGGCGTTGAATTTGGGGCCGGTGTAAATATCGTAGGTGAGCGTCTTGATTTCATTGGGGGCCATGGTCAGATTGGGGATTCCCATGGCCACGGTGACGCCGGGCACCAGGGTGTTGCCTTCATGCGTCAAAGGAAATTCCTGGCGGGTGGCGTACACGGTGGACCCCCTGGACTGGTCCTGGGGAAGAAGGATGGTGGCGTAATACTGGCTCATGACGCCGGCATAAGTCAGGTCCTGGAGAGGGCCTTCCAGGACGCGGGCCTTGGCACTGCTGAAAAAGCCGCCTGTGAAATAGGAAGGCACTTCCTGTTCCAGGGAGCCGTCTGCATGGTAAAAGAAATGGGTGTAGGTATCTTTTGGTTCGCTTTTGGCGATAGGATAGGCGCTCCCGCCGAAGATGCCCATGTAGCGCAGATCCTGGACATTGGGAGATTTATTGAGCAGGGAGACGGTCAGGCGAATGAGATATTTGCTGCCGGGCAATATTTCACCTTCCAGATTTTTGACGGGGTGCAGGGTGTACGTTTTTGAGATGAAAAGCTGCCGTGCGGGGTCATAGCCTTCCAGGGTTACGGAGTCCGCCGTGCGTTTCACTTCCTTATACACGGTGTTGTCATAGGAAGGATCCTGGGTGGCATCCATGTTGAAAACGAGTTCTCCGATGCCCCGTTGCTGGGCTTCGTTAATCGTGATATTATGGTCCGCGACTTTTTGGGAGTCCACAATATCGTTGTGCAGGGTAACCGTGCCGATGGAACCCCCTATGCGGTTGAACGTGTAAGTGATGAAGGGTTGCTGCTTCCCGTTCACTTCCTGCGTGGCTACCAGAGTGATCGGGGCGGTTTTGTCTTCTTCAAGGGCTTTGTTGACGGAGGCCTGTTCCGGGGCGGAGGTTCCGGCTCCGGGGCGGACGCCGGCAACCGGGGCATTGGCTGCGGCGACAGCCGTCTGCGGTGCGGGAATGGGGGCGGTTTCAGCCTTTTTATTGTTGCCCATGTAAATATTCAGGCCCAGAAGGGCGGCGCAGATGCCTATGATGATCCATGCTGTGCGATCCATAATGTGATATAGCTTGATTGGAGTTGGTGAAAGGAAAGGGAAAGAAAGGTAATTGTTCAGCGTGGGTGGCGCGCCGGGGGCACGGGATCATAACCTGATCCGCCCCACGGGTTGCATCTTAAAATACGCCATGTGCCAAGAAGAAAGCCGCGCCAGGCTCCGTGGATGTGAACGGCCTGGATGAAGTACTGGGAACAAGTGGGTGTATAGCGGCAGCCGCTTCCGGGGCCCCCCAGGGCATGCAGGGGAGCGCTGATGAAGGTTTGGTATCCCTTTACAAGGGTGATGAGCAGCCATTTCATCATGTCTTGTCTTGTTCCCGGGAAAGAAGTTGCAATTTGAGTTTTCGGGCGGCTTTCCGCCAGTCCCGTTCCAGGTCGGCGTAGCTGGCTTCCACGGCCCTCCAGCGGAGGACGCACACCAGGTGTACGCCGTTTTCAAAAGGAGCCCCGTGCGCCCTCAGTATTTCCCTCACGCGTCTCCGCAGTTTGTTGCGGACAACGGCACAGCCGATTTTTTTCGTACAGATGATACCGAATTTGGAGGGTTCCTCCGGATGTTCCAAAGGGGTCGCGCTTAAAACAATAAGCCGACCTGCTACGGATGGCCCCTCGTTACGTACCCGGGCAAATTGGAATGCCCTGGTCATGCTTTGTTGACGAGTAAGACGCATCTCCCGCGGGTCGGCCCGTGAAAAGAAGTTCCAAGGAGGCGTTAACCGAATCCTGGCGGCTGGATTAACGGCCGTGCTGGATGGTGTGGCGCTTGTACTGGATTTCGGCTCCCTTGGGAAGCAGGCGCTTGCGGCCTTTAGCGCGGCGGCGGCGGATGATGTCCGCTCCGTTCTTGGTGGCCATGCGTGCACGGAATCCGAACTGACGCTTGCGGCAACGCTTGGATGGTTGATAAGTCCTCTTGCTCATGATGTTGAAAGATGCTTCTTGTGAATTACTAGATTCAGTGCCGTCCGTCTAAGCGGCCTATGCACAACCGGACGAAAAGGATAACTATTTTGATTGTTTTGTCAATCCGTCAGGCGATTAATTTGCCGTTTTTCTTGCGGAAAGCACTGGGATAAGTAGTCTTTATGATTGATAGACAGTGTTTTTCTATTCCAGAAAAGCCCGCCTGCTTTACAGAAAGAGCAGTTCCGCGTATGTGGGGACGGGCCACAGGTCTGCGTCCGTCAGGCTTTCCAGCATATCAATGGTGCTTCTCAAATTGTCCATGCCCGTCTGGATGGCCCTGGTATCGGCTTCATCCACGGCGCGGCGCAGTTCCCTCACCTGTCCGGGGAGAATATCCAGCAGCGTGCCGATTTGGTTGGCGCGATCCGTAGTAGCTTTCATTCCCGCCTTGATTCCGGATGCCTTCATCTGGGCAATGGCGGTGGTAAGCTGCGTGAGCTGTTCCGTTACGGCGGGGATGTAAAGGGTTTCCACCATCAGGAGGGCCGTTTCCGCTTCAATGTTGATTTCCTTGTGGAATATTTCCGTCTGGATTTCATGGCGGGCGTGGAGTTCTACGGGGCTGACCACTTTGTACTTTTCAAAAAGCGCCTTGGCCTTGGGCGTTTCCAGAGCGGCCAGGGCTTCAATGGTGCCGGGGATGTTGGGGAGATTGCGGCGTTCCGCTTCCTCTACCCAGGCTTCTCCGTAGCCGTCTCCGCTGAATAGAATGCGCTTATGCTTCTTGATGATGTTTTGAAGGAGCTTGTTGAGGGTGGCGTGGAACTCCTCGGGCTTGTCCTTGACAGGTTCCAGGATGGTGCAGATTTCATCCAGGCTTTCCGCCACAATGGTATTGAGCACCGTCATGGGCCATGCACAGGTTTGGGAGGAACCTACGGCGCGGAATTCGAATTTATTGCCTGTGAAGGCAAACGGGCTGGTGCGGTTCCGGTCGGAGGCGTCCAGGGGGAACATGGGCAGGGTGTCCACGCCGATGTTGATGGTCTTTTGGGTGCGCGCTTTTTTAGTGCCTCCTTTCTCGATTTGCTCAATGATTTCATCCAGCAGATCTCCCAGGAAGATGGAAATGATGGCCGGGGGGGCTTCATGGGCCCCCAGGCGGTGTTCATTGCCGGATTTGGCGACGGAGGCGCGCAGCAGATCCGCATGTTCGTCCACGGCCTTGATGGTGGCGCAGAGCAGAGTGAGGAAGATGGCGTTTTCCTGCGGGCTGGAACCGGGATTGAGCAGGCTGCCGTAACCGGGGGCGGAGAGGGACCAGTTGTTGTGCTTGCCGGAGCCGTTCATGCCGGAGAAGGGCTTTTCATGCAGCAGGCAGACCATGTCATGCTTGTTGGCAGTTTTCCGGAGCACCTCCATGACCAGCATATTATGGTCCACGGCCAGGTTCTGGCTTTCAAAAATGGGTGCGATCTCAAACTGGCCGGGAGCGACTTCATTGTGGCGCGTTTTGGCCGGGATGCCGAGTTTCCAAAGGGCTTCGTCCACGTCCACCATGAATTCCAGCACGCGGTCCTTGATGGAGCCGAAGTAGTGGTCTTCCATCTGCTGGTGCTTGGGGGGCACATTGCCGAAGAGGGTGCGCCCGCACATCATCAGGTCCGGGCGCAGGGCATAAAGCTGCTTGTCCACCAGGAAGTATTCCTGTTCCGCCCCCAGGTCGGCGCTGACGTGAATGTTGTCCGGACCGCCAAAGCAGGACAACAGCCGCTTGGCCTGCCGGGTGACAGCAGTCATGGATCTCAGGAGAGGCGTCTTTTTGTCCAGCGCCTGTCCCTTGTAAGAGCAGAAAGCGGTTGGGATGCAAAGCGTGGCGCCGTTTTCCGTCCGTTTGATAAAGGCGGGGCTGGTGGGGTCCCATGCGGTGTAGCCGCGCGCTTCAAAGGTGGCGCGGAGACCTCCGGAAGGGAAGCTGGAGGCGTCCGGCTCGCCCTGCACCAGGCTCTTGCCGGAAAATTTGAGTTCCAGATTTCCCTCCGGGTCCACGTCCACAAAGGAGTCGTGCTTTTCCGCCGTGCTCCCATTGAGAGGCTGGAACCAGTGCGTGTAGTGGCTGGCCCCCTTTTCCAGAGCCCACGTCATCATGGCCTGAGCCACTTCATTGGCGATGTCGGGGTCCAGTTTTTCGTCCTTGCGGATGGTAGCCAGCAGTTTTTTGTAAACGGGGCGGGGCAGGTAATTGCGCATGGTCTCCATGTTGAAGACATCCTGACCGTAAATTTCCGCAATAAAGGTTGCGGCGTTGCCAACATCGGAAGGTGGGTTTGTATGCATCTTGATAGGGAACGCGCCAAAAGGCTCGGAACATACCAAACCTTAAAAGAGACTTTTTGGCAAGCCGAATCCTGCCCTATTTCTTCAGGAAAAGGACTTCTTCCGCCCCCATCCGTTTTCGGGAAGAAGCGTAAACGGTTTTCCGGTTTCTATGGTTCTCCGGCGGCAATGGAGAAATTGGGGAAGGAGGGGGACGCTGTAAAGGAAGGGATAGGCCGTGATTGTCGGGAAGAGGACTGGACGGGAATTGGTGAAGTGCCGGGTTTTTGTTTCATGAAACGGCACAGGAACCTGCCGAGCGGTATTTTTCCGTATCTTGCAAGAAATCTATTTCGTTTTCAGTAGTAATAAGTACAACCATATTATTGTGAAATGCGTTTATTGTTAATAGCAAGATGTTTATTGTTGATGCTGCTGTGTTGTGCGGGAGTGGGGATGCGGCTTCATGCCCAGCCTTTGAATAAGGGCCGGATTGCCATTCTTGGGGACAGTATTGCTTATGCGGGACCATGGGCAAATGAGGTGGAAAACGCCTTGAAAGCCGATAAAAAGTTTGAGGCCTGCGAGATTGTCAACTTTGCCGTTCCCAGCGAGACGGTAGCCGGGTTGAGCGAGTATGGCCATGCGGGTGGCAGATTCCCCCGTCCATGCCTGCATGAGTGCCTTGACCGGGTTCTCCAAATGTACCGGCCCCAATTGATTCTGGCATGCTACGGGATGAATGACGGCCTTATGCAGGCGTTTGACAAAGCGCGTTTTCAAGCGTACCAGGAAGGGAATATCCGCCTTAAAAAGGCTGCCGATGCGGCAAAAGCGGAGATTGTCTTCATTACTCCTCCATTGTTCCGGGGGGATTCCGCTGAGCAGGCTGAGTATGACGCTGTATTGGACAAGTACGCGGAATGGCTGGTTTCTAAAAGAAAAGACGGCTGGAAAGTCATAGATATCCGTCCCGGGCTTCGGAAGCTCATTGCCAGAGAGAAGGCCGGGAATCCCGGTTTCAGGTATTCCGGTGACGGCGTGCACCCCGGTCCGGAAGGGCATCATATGATAGCCCGGGAAGTTCTTGCCGGGCTGGTCCCGGAAATAGGCCTTGCTCCTGAGGTTGCGGAAAAAGACCATCGGCCGACGCCGGATACGATGAAAAAACATGAGAAAGTCCGCAATGAATGGCTGGTAAAAACAGGACATGCACGGCCGGAAATTCCGGGGTATGATCCGGAAATGGCCAAGCGTCAGTTTCCTAGGACGGTTTCTGTCTGGAATGGTTTTTTACGGGAGGAGTTTACCGTGGGCGGCCGCAGGGCATTCATCGTCTTTCCCGACAAGGCTGTTGTTTCTGGAAAAGAACAGTTATGGATATGGCGGCCACAATTTTTTGATTATAAGCCTATAGCTGATCTCGAACTGGTAAAGCGCGGCTATGCGGCGGTATTTATCAGCATGGAAGACCTTTACGGTTCTCCCAAGGCCATGGAGGTGATGGATCAATTTTACAGGTATCTGGTGGATGAACGCAAATTTTCCGGAAAACCGGTGTTGTTTGGACTGAGTCGTGGAGGACTTTATGCTCTGAACTGGGCGGAGAAGAATCCTTTGTGCGTGGCTGGCGTTTATGTGGATGCCCCCGTCTGTGATTTCAAAAGCTGGCCGGCCGACAGAGGCAAGGGCAAAGGTTCGCCGGATGACTGGAACAAATGCCTGCGCGCCTATGGCTTTAATGAACAGCAGGCTTTATCCTATAAGGGCAATCCCGTGGACAATATGCGCGGCATGGCTAAAGCCGGAATTCCTTTGTTGTTTATTTCCCGGACGGAAGATGATGTAGTCCCTATTGAAGAGAATACGGATGTTTTCGCCAAACGTTACGCCAAGCTGGGAGGCCCTGTAAAAGTTATTCGCCGCCCCGGCGGGCACCATCCGCACGGTTTTGACAATCCTGCCCATATCGTAGATTTTGTTCTTTCCGTTACCGGACAGCCCGTCCCTTTGCGCGTTGCGTGCCTGGGAGACAGTAATACTTTTGGAGCAGGAGTAGCCGGAGCCAATAAGGATGTTTTGCGCTGGAGCCATCTTCTTGGTCAAGAATTGAGGAAAAAATTCAAACGGAAAGAAATAGAAGTGCTGAACTGCGGCGTTAACGGGCGTACCCTTCTGGCCAAGGGAGACCTTCCCTATATTAAAACAGGCGAGTACCGGAATGCTCTCAATTCCCATGCACAGATTGCCATTATCGCTTTAGGCACCAATGACGCCAAACCGCAGAACAGGAAATTCCTGTCCGAGTTTAAGCAGAATTATGCCGCCATCATCGCCGAACTGCGGGAAAATATGCCCGGCATTCAAATCTATTGCGCAATTCCTCTTCCCTCGTGGCAATCTTCCAGCCAAATTGACAAGGAAACGGTGGAAACTAAGATCATTCCTCTTGTGAAGCAGGTTGCGAGGGACAATAAGTGTGAAACCATCGACTTTTTCTCCCCTTTTCAGAATAAACCGGAACTTTTCCCCGATGGCGTTCATCCCAATGCCGATGGGCAGGTGATTATGGCTGACATTGCATTCAGGGAACTTCTGAAAAAACAACCTTTAATTCAATAAACAAAAAAATAATGATGAGCGCTAAACTATCGGTAATTACAGGTTCGATTCTCCTGCTGTCAGCCCCGTTGCAGGGATTTTCCGCGACAACCCATCCGGATTCCTGCATGAACCGGGATTGGAAAAAAGAGATTCCCCTTCCGGTGTATCCAAACCGGGAAATGGTGGATCTTTATCATAAGACATGGGAAATTGCGGCAGGCCGCGTCAGAAAAGGGCCGGAAGGCCTTCCCGCGTCTCCCTACATGGATGAGAATTGCTATGAAGATCAAATATGGATATGGGATACCTGTTTCATGGTTCTTTTCGCCAAGTATGCTCCCAGGTCGTTTCCCGGAGTTGAAAGTTTGGATAATCTTTACAAGCCTATTCACGAAAAAGCCGTTACTCCGCTTAAGGTTCATTTAGTGGACAATCCCCCGTTATTTGCGTGGGTGGAGAAAGAATATTTTGACTTCACCGGTGATAAGGAACGCCTGGATGATATCTTGAATAAGAAGCAATATCTGCAAAAGCATTTCAAATGGTTTGCCCGGGCTAAGGCTGGTGAACGGTTTGAGTGTTCCCCCCAGCGTATTTACTTGAATTCCATTGGGGATGATGGCTTTACCTGGACAGGGGGAGCGAGCGGTATGGACAATACTCCCCGTGGGCGTGATGCCGGAGGATACCATAAGGTGTTATGGGTGGATGCCATTTCCCAGCAGGCTCTTAGCGCCCACTGCATTGTTGCCATGGAACAGGCTTTGGGAAATGAAGATGAAGCAAGGAAATGGAACGCCGAATATGAAGCGCTTAAGAAAAAGATCAACCATCTTTACTGGGATGAGCGGGATGGATTTTATTACGATGTCACCATTGCGGACAAACAGCCCTGCCGCGTTAAAACCATTGCGTCCTACTGGCCTCTTCTGGCTCAGGTTGCCTCCAGGGAACAGGCGCGGAGCATGGTCAGGCATTTGATGAATCCCGAAGAATTCGGAGGCAGTTATCCGACTCCTTCCCTGGCCCGCTCGGATAAGGATTATCATCATCAAACCGGGGATTACTGGCGGGGAGGAATCTGGCTGCCGACGACATATATGGCGATTAAGGCCATTGAAAAGTATGGCTACCATGAGGAGGCCGATGCTATTGCCGAGAAGGTTATCAACCAGCAGCTTGCCGCTTACAGGAACATAGAACCGCATACTATCTGGGAGTGCTACAGCCCAAGCGGGAATACTCCTTCCACGGAACACGGACGCCGCGCAAGACCGGAATTTTGCGGCTGGTCAGCCCTGGGGCCGATTTCCCTGTTTATTGAAAATGTACTGGGATTTAAGGAGGTGTCCGCAACCAGAAAAGAAGTGCGGTGGAGGTTGAAGAAAAATAAGGGCCGCCATGGAATCAGGAATTTGAGGTTTGGCGATATTGTAACCGATATTGTTTTTGATGGTAAAGGCACGGTGTCGGTCACGTCGAATGCTTCTTACTCTCTAATCATTAATGGCAATACTTATTCAGTAAGGAAGGGGGATACTGAAATTAAGCTGTAAGGACCTTCTGTTTATCCACGGAAGGGCGTCATTGATGTTCTTCCGCGGGGTTTTTCCTTTTGCCGGGGCAAGATGCGGGTTTTTCCCGTGCCTGCGCCAATTTTTTTCTTTTGGAGGCGGTCTGAGAGGCAAGGGTGACAAAGGAAATTCCGGAAGGGCGGCAAGGAAATGTTCCGGAACATTATTTGAGAGGTAATGTTGTCTGCCGTTTTAACGGGGAGAGCAGGCTTCCTCCATATGCCTTACGGAAATTTTTTGGTAAAGGGTATGGGTTTGTCCGGGGGCGAGGGAAATGGAACGGGGCTCCGCGTTTCCCGTTTCAATGCACAGGAATTTATTCCAGGACTCCGCACCCAGGTCCGCCATGTTTTTGGCGCCCTGTTGTCCAGGATTCCAGACGATGACGGAAGAGGCATGATTCCGCTCCACCGTGATGGCGCGGTTCAGCATGAGGTCTTCCAGCATTGTTTTTCCCGAACAGGAGGGGAAGTTGTAAACGCGGTCCAGACACCCCAGCGGCGCCAGCGGGCGTTCTCCGTGCTTCATGGGCTGGGCGGCTTCTTCCCGGAACGGGATGTCCTCCAGCCCATGAACGCGGCATTTGGTCAGGTTGCCGACGGCAAAGTAGTTGTGGAAGGCTTCCGTGAGCTTGCAGGGCTGCGTGCGCGCCGTGGTTTCCAGCTTCATGGTCAGCGTGCGGCCCAGGGTAAGACGCAGGATGGCGGCGGGATAGGATTCATCTTCCGGATAGAAAGCCAGGGAGAGCAGGACGTTGCCGCGCTTGTCCATTTCCTGGTGGTGGAGGCGCCATTCCGAGGTGCGCGCTATGCCGTGGGACGGCGCGCCTTCCCGGGGACCGAACCAGGGCCAGCAGACGGGGATGCCTCCGCGGATGGCTTTGCCGGGGACAAAGGCTGCGTTGGGAGAAAGAAAAAGGCATTCCTCATGCCCTGCCGGCTTCCATGAGGTGAGGTGCGCTCCCTGAAGGCACAGGGATGCCGTGCAGAGCGGTGTTGTTACGTCCAGGAAAGAAAGCCCCTGGTTTGTTGTGCGCCGGACGGTCATGGCTGAAGGCGTTCAATTGTCCAGGAGCCGTTTTCCTGAAGTTTGTACATGAAACGGTCATGCACGCGGCCGGGGCCGCCCTGCCAGAATTCAAAGGTATCCGGGATAATTCGGTAGCCGCCCCAGAAGGAGGGAAGGGGTATTTCTCCCTTGGAGAATTTGTTTTTCAGTTCCATCAACTTCATTTCCAACAGTTTTCTTCCGGAAATGACGGAGCTTTGGTGTGAAACCCAAGCTCCAAGCTGGGATTCCTTGGGGCGGGTGAGGAAATATTTCAGGGATTCCGCGCGGGAGACTTTGACGGCTTTTCCGTAAATGATGATCTGGCGTTCCAGCATTACCCACGGAAGCATCATGCAGACCTGTGGATTTTCTTCAATATCGCGGGCCTTGTGGCTGCCGTAGTTGGTGAAGAAAACAAAGCCCGTCCGGTCAAAATATTTGAGCAGCACGGTGCGTAGGGAGGGCCTGCCCTGGGCGTCCGCCGTGGCCAGGGAAAAAGCGTTGGGTTCCGGAATATCCGCTTTCAGGGCCTGTTCAAACCAGGTTTGGAATTGTTCAAAGGGATTTTCCGCCAGGTCCTTTCTGTGCAGCTGGCCTTTGAGGTATTCTTCTCTGAAATTGGACAAGTCCATGGCGTGTTGAACGATGAGGGGTTATTCTACGCTGAAATCCAGCCCCAGGTCCAGGGAGGGGGCCGAGTGGGTCACGTAGCCTACGGAGACGAAGTCCACGCCGGATTCCGCAATGGCGGCTACCGTATCCAGATGAACGCCTCCGCTGGCTTCCAGCAGGGGGGTGGTGCGTCCTCCGCGCATGGCGACGGCTTGTTTCAGCATTTCCGGCGTCATGTTGTCCAGAAGGATATGGTCCACGCCTTCCAGTTTAAGGAAGTTGCCCACCTGTTCCAGGGTGTCCGCTTCCAGCTGGATTTCCACACCGGGCTTTTCCTGACGCAGCCTGTTGATGCATTCCTGGAGGTGTTCCGTATTTCCATCCGTCATCAGGTGGTTGTCTTTCACCATGGCGCGGTCATAAAGGCCCATGCGGTGGTTGGTGCCTCCGCCATGGAGCACGGCCGCTTTTTCCAGCAGACG
Source organism: Akkermansia sp. UNK.MGS-1 (assembly GCF_000980515.1). Lineage (NCBI taxonomy): Bacteria > Pseudomonadati > Verrucomicrobiota > Verrucomicrobiia > Verrucomicrobiales > Akkermansiaceae > Akkermansia > Akkermansia sp. UNK.MGS-1. Next base: position 59,469 of record NZ_LBCB01000007.1, read on the forward strand.
GTAGCCGGGAGTGGTTTTGCGGGTATCCAGAATGCGGGCGCTGGTGTGGGAAACGGCTTTCACATATTGTCTGGTGAGCGTAGCTACTCCGGAAAGACGCTGGATGAAGTTGAGGGCGGTGCGTTCCGCCCCAAGAATGGAGCGGGCGGAACCTTCAATAAGCATCACCACGGCGCCGGGCGCCACGGCTTCCCCGTCATGCAGGTAAACTTCCACCTTCAGGGTGGGATCCACCTTGCGGAAAACTTCCGCCGCGACATTGACGCCGGAAAGAACGCCTTTTTTCCGGGGGGTCAAAATAGCTCTGGCTGTCAGATGTTCCGGGACGAAGTATGTGGAAGTCACGTCGCCGGAGCCGAAGTCTTCGGCCAGCGCCAGATTGATCAGGGTTTCCACGTTGTCGGATACGGTTTCTGCGGGCATGAAAGAAAAGCGGCTTAATATTCGCGGTTAAGAAGATAGTTGGCCAGTTCCACCAGGCGGGCGCGGCGTTCTTCCGGGAAAATCATCAGGGCATCCAGAGCCGCCTGAGTGCGGCATTTGGCTTCGGAACGGGCGCCGTCCAGGCCAATCAGGGCCGGACAGGTGGATTTCTGGGAATTGACGTCCTTGCCGGCGGTCTTGCCGAGTTTTTCCGTGGAAGCCGTCAGATCCAGAATGTCGTCAATCACCTGGAAAGCCAGCCCCAGGTTGTAACCGAAGTCCGTCAGAGCTTCCAGCTGGGACTCCGTGGCGTTTGCGGACATGCCGCCGAAGCGAAGGGCCGTGGTTAGCAGGGCGGCCGTCTTCCCTTCGTACACGGTGCGGACTTCCGGTTCGGAAAGCTGCTTGTGTTCTCCCTCCAAATCCAGAATCTGGCCTCCGATGAGCATGGTGCTGCCGCCGGTGGCTGCCAGCTCCCTCACGTAATCCCTGACGGTATAGCGTTCCGTATCGTCCACCTGGGCGATTACGGCAAAAGCCTCCGTCAGCAGCGCGTCTCCCGCCAGGATGGCGACGCCTTCTCCGAAGGCCTTGTGGCTGGTGGGTTTCCCACGGCGCAGATCGTCGTTGTCCATGGCTGGCAGGTCGTCATGGATGAGGGAATACGTATGCATCATTTCCACGGCGCAGGCGGGAACCAAGGCGTCCACTGCCAGTCCTCCGCAGGCCTCTGCCGCCGCCAGGCAAAGGACGGGGCGCATTCTTTTCCCCCCCGCAAATATGCTGTAGCGCATGGCTTTGTGGATGGTTTCGGGGCTTTCGTTCTCTGCTGGCAGCAGTCTGTCCAGCGCTGCGTCAATCAGGGCGCATTGTTCTGTGATGTAGTCGTTCAGTGATTGTTCACACATGGCGTTATGGAATAGGTGCGGGGTGTGGAGGAAACAGGTCAGCGGTTGACCAGCAATTCCGCGATTTGTACGGCGTTGAGCGCGGCCCCTTTTCGGACCTGATCGCCCACGACCCAGAGAGTCAGGGCATTGTCAATCGCCATGTCCATGCGCATGCGCCCTACGTAGCAGGTATCTCCGTTGGTGCTGTCCAGCGGGGTGGGCCACACGCCCTCCGCTGGGTTGTCCATCAGGGCGACTCCGGGTTTGCCTTCATAGGCGCTGCGGGCAGTTTCCAAGTCCACAGGTTTTTCAAACTGGGCGGTAACGGAGATGGAATGGGAACGGTAAACGGGCACGCGCACGCAGGTGCATGTTACCTTGAGTTCGGGCAGGGAAAGAATTTTACGGCCTTCATTAAGCATCTTAAGCTCTTCCTTGGTATAGCCGTTTTCCGTAAAGGAATCGATCTGGGGAAGAAGATTGAAGGCTATCTGGTGGGGATAAACATTTTTCACTACGGGATGGCCGTCCACTACGGCGCGCACCTGGGTTTCCAGTTCCGCAATGCCGTGCTGGCCGCTGCCGGAAACCGCCTGATAACTGGAGGCGATGACGGTTTTCAACCCGAAACGCTGATGCAGAGGGAAGAGGGCCATCAGCGTAATGATGGTGGTGCAGTTCGGGTTGGCGATAATATTGCGGGGGTGGTTGAAGGCCGCTTCCGGATTGATTTCCGGCACCACCAGGGGCACGTCCGGCTCCTGCCGGAAGGCGGAGGAATTGTCAATGACCACACAGCCCGCAGCCGCCGCGATAGGAGCGAATTTCAGGGAAATGCCTCCGCCTGCGCTGAACAGGGCGATATCCACCCCATCAAAGGATTTTTCCGTCAATTCTTCTACAGTCAGCATTTTCCCACGGAAAGCGACCTGTTTTCCGGCGGACCGGGCGGAGGCCAGAAGCTTCAGGGAACCTACGGGAAAATTGCGTGTTTCCAGGCAGGACAGGATTTCAACGCCCACCGCTCCGGTGGCGCCGACGATGGCAACATGGGGTGCTTGGTTCATGATTGTTGTCAGAAAATGACGGATATTTTCCGTCCGCCCCCATTATACGGCAGCCCGGTCATATGGCAATACGATTGCAAGCCTTCAGGCTTAAAAATGAAAAACTGTCCGAGATTTTACACCCCGGACAGTTGTTGAAAAACGGGAAAGATCGCGTTTTTTATTTCAGCGCTTGCGGCGCAGCATCAGCAGGGACAGGCCCAAAAGGCTCAGGGATGCCGTAGCCGGTTCCGGAACGACATCCTCAGCAGTGGCTGACATGGAAAAAAGCAGGTTGGAGTTCGTGTTTCCGCCGCCATTGCGGGTGGACATCACGATGTAAGCCGTGTCGCTGGTAAGGGGAGTACCGCTCAAGTCCACGGACAGGGTCATGCCTGTTTGAATCAGAGAAGAGGCCTGGCCGGTCAACTGGCTGATCTGCCAGCCTTCTGCCGTCTGATAAACGATATTGAGCGTCGTGAAGTTTGCTCCGGATTGCAGCCCGGCGCAGTCCACGGAAAGAGTCAATCCGGTATAACTGGCGTAATCACTGGTAAGCGTTACCGCTGTTCCCACGATAGAGCCGCCGTAAGCATTTCTGTTGATGAAAGACACGGATACATCAGTATCCCCGGATGCGGTGACGCTGCCGTAAATACCGGAGCCGGAATTGCCGTTTGCAGTAGTGCCTTGCCAGCCGGTGGTGCCTTGCAACCATGTGACGACTTTTTGTGCAGTGATGACATTTCCGCTGTTGACGTCTCCGAATCCAGACAATTTAAGGTTTGCAGGCAGAGATGCCCCTTCGGCTGCCTCCCCATTTAGGTCGATTGCTACGGTGGCGGCCATCCCTGCGCCGCAACACAAAGCCATAAGACCGGAAAGAAATAATGTGTTCTTCATGGTTGTTCGTTGCTCTTTTTTATTGCTGTAATTTGCCGGGCTGTCTTGAACCCGCTCATGATGAATAAAGCGGATTTTCAATCCGATATGCCCTGAAAATAGTGCATGAGTTTCTCTTTCTGCAGGGTACGGACTGTTTCCTGCGGCTGTTGAAACGGACATTCCCGGCAGATGTACCAGCTTTCAGGGAAAAGAGTTCTCCGGTTTTCAGACTTATCTTGAGCAGTCTCAAAAGCTGGCGGCGGTTTCTGCACGGGTGGATATTTCGGCAGGCTTTCCGTATGCATAAAAAGGTTTTCAATGATGCAATAAAGTTCGGCACAAATTCTTGGTTATCAGAATTTACGCTTGACTTCCGGATTGAAAATCCGGCATATCCTCGCTTTCCATGAAAGGCAACAAAACAGGCTCCCGATTTTAGGGAGCCTGTCTTTAAAGGAAAGAGCGGTGCAAGCCTGCTATTTAACCCATTTTCCCGCGCCTTCCGGCAGCCTGCCGTCAGAGACGGGGCCGTAGCGGGTGGATTCCGTGTTGCCCCAGAGGGGGACGCCTACGATGCGTTTCCACCAGCGGGACATGCTGGCTCCCGTATAGCAGCCGAAGCTCCAGCAGTCGGACTGCGGCGTGAAAATATCCCGCCGTATCCTGTTCAGGTCCGTCTCATGGATCCATTCCGTGGAAACGGCCATGATATTGTTGCCGTAGTCCAGCATCCACGCATAGCAGTTGGAATGGCCGAAGTAGTAAAAGGATTCCACCTTGTCGCCGTGGAAGCGCGGGGAGGAATTCAGCGCCCGGATGGCCTGGTCGGCGCTGTTTACCCAGACGAGCCTGATTTTATACTTGGAAGCCAGGTCCGCAATCCAGCGGGTGTAAGGTTTTCCGTCTTCCTTCCCCCGGGTTGCGTAACCGGGGCGGTAAACAATCCAGGTGATTCTGGCGGCAGGATCTTGCTGCTGGATCTGGGCGATGCGGATGGTGGAGGCCCTTACAAAGTTGGCCCACCAGTTGTCATGCCTGTCAGGCTGTATTCTCAGCCCTTCCCATTGCCTGAGTGCGGGGCCGCCGCACATGACGACGTGAACGGCCCGGGACAGTCCCGTGCCGCCCAGCAACAGGGCCAGAGCGAGAAAAAGGCGTGAAAGCATGCCCGCACCCTACCTTTGCTCCCCGTATCTGTCAATCCGGCGGAGCGTTTTTTGCGGGAACAGACGCGCGTGAAAAGACAAGGGAGGGGGTTCATGTACCCTCAGCAATTCACCACGTTGACGGCCAAGCCGCCCTGGGCGGTCTCCTTGTATTTGGATTGCATGTCCCTTCCGGTGTCCAGCATGGTGCGGATGACCTTGTCCAGCGGGACAAAATGAGCGCCCGTACCGCCCAGGGCCATGCGGGCGGCGTTGATGGCCTTGATGGCGGCGATGGCGTTGCGCTCAATGCAGGGTATCTGGACGAGGCCCGCAATAGGATCACAGGTGAGGCCCAGATTGTGCTCCATGCCTATTTCCGCGGCGTTTTCCACCTGGTGGGGTGTTCCCCCCAGGTACTCCGCAAGAGCGGCGGCGGCCATGGAGCAGGCTACGCCCACTTCTCCCTGGCAGCCTACGTCCGCGCCGGAAATGGAGGCGTTTTTCTTGTACAGGATGGCGATTCCCCCGGCGGTGAGCAGGAAGCGATGCACGGCATCCGGATACGGGGAAACGCAGAATTTGGTGGCGTAGTTAAGAACGGCCGGAACAATTCCCGCCGCTCCATTGGTCGGAGCGGTGACGATGCGGCCGCCGGCCGCGTTTTCCTCACTTACGGCAATGGCGTACAGATTGATCCAGTCCATGATGGAGAGAGGGTCTTTCAAGGCTGATTCTCCGTGCACCAGAAGATTCTTGCGCAAAGTTTTGGCCCGGCGCGGAACCTGCAGAACGCCCGGCAGGTTGCCGCGCGCGCTCATGCCGTTGGAGATGGACTGCTTCATCGTCGCCCAGATCAGGTCCAGTTTTTCACGGACTTCCCGTTCCGGGAGCATGGCGCATTCGTTCGCCATGACAATGGAGGAAAGAGGGCATCCGCGCTCATCAGCCATATGCAGCAGTTCCTCCGCGGATTCATAAGGAAAAGGAAAGGTTTCCCGGTCCCTTTCTTCCGGATGCAGAAGTTCCTGTTCGGAAGAGACGAACCCGCCCCCCGTGGAATAAAATACCGCGTCTTCCACCGGGTCTCCGTCCTGATTGACGGCAGTAAACTGCATCCCGTTCGGATGCAGGCGCAGGGGCTGGTAGTGGGAAAGATCCAAGTCGCGGGAAGGAGAGAAGCGGACGTTTTTTTCTTCCGTGACGGACAACGTTTCCTGCTGGTGCAGGCGGGCGATTTTTCCGGGAATGCTGCGCGGCTCCACCGTATGGGGTTCTTCCCCCAGAAGCCCCAGCATGATGGCTGTGTCTGTGCCGTGCCCATGTCCGGTGGCGGCCAGGGAGCCATAGCATTCGCAGCGGATGCCTGAGATTTCCGCCAAGCGCGGGGAGTGGCGTATCTGTTCAAGAAAGCGGTGCGCCGCCCGCATGGGCCCTACGGTATGGGATGATGAAGGACCTATGCCGATGCTGAAAAGCTCAAAAATGCTGTAATGGTGCATGTCCGTTTTCCTGTAGCGGGGAAGGGCCGGAATTCCCAGCGGGATTTCCGGCCCTTCCCGAAAGATGGGTTTACAGCCCCAGCAGGTAGCGTTCCGCTTCAATCGCGGCGCTGCAGCCCATTCCGGCGGAAGAAATGGCCTGGCGGTAGTGAGGATCCGCCACATCTCCGGCGGCGAACAATCCCGGCGTCCTGGTCGCCATCATCCCTGTTTTCCGGATAATGTAGCCGGCATCGTCCCGGTCCACCAGATCCCCCAGGAAAGAAGTGTTCGGCGTGTGCCCGATCGCCATAAAGACGCATTTGACGGGAAGTTCCGTTTCATCCCCTTCTACTACGTCCTTCAGCATGACGGCTTCCAGTTCTCCCTTGTCGTCCGTCTTATAGCTTACGATGGTGGAATTCCACATGGGGAAAATCTTTTCATTGGACAGCGTTCGTTCCGCCATGATTTTGGAAGCGCGGAGCGTGTCGCGGCGGTGGATCAGATACACCCGGGAAGCGAAGCGCGTCAGGAACATGGCTTCTTCACAGGCGCTGTCTCCTCCGCCTACCACGCACACAGGCACGTCCCGGTAAAAAGCTCCGTCACAGGTGGCGCAGGCGGTGAGGCCGTGGCCTACCAGCCCTTCCTCTCCCGGGATTCCCAGATAGCGGGCGGATGCTCCCGTAGCCACAATGATACTCCGGGTTTCGTAATTCTGGCCGCTGGTCTTCACGGTGAACAGTCCGGTGGCTTCATCCCTGACGACGCTCTTGACGTCCTCATATGCAAACCGGGTGCCGAACTTTTCCGCCTGCTGCTGCATCAGGAACATCAGGTCCGGCCCCATCACGCCGTCCGGAAAGCCGGGGAAGTTTTCCACTTCCGTCGTGGTGGTCAGCTGTCCGCCGATTTGGGAACCCGTGATCAGAAGCGGAGAGAGATTGGCGCGGGCGGTGTAAATGGCCGCCGTGTAACCAGCGCAGCCGGCACCGATGATAATGACTTGTTCGCTCATAATAGTATATATGTCCGTTGCCATGGTAAAGGGCCCGTGCCCGTTTTGCGAGTAGATTTTGCGTTATGCGGAGACAATGCAGAGGCCTGCAATCCGGCAGTTGCGGGACGGGTTCCGGCAGTGGCGGAAAAGAACTGCCTGCATGTATCCCTGGCGACGGTCTGCAATATTCTGGCCCTGTCTGCGGGAAGATTGCTTAGCCGCGTCCCTTTCAAGGACAAGCGGCCCGGCAGGCCCAGCGGAGATTTTCCGAATAACGTGAAGTAGATTACGCATGCCGTCAGGTAGCTCCCTTCCTCCGTCGGGTGCCGGCCGTCAGGCTGGTACAGCTGAATGCCTGGATGGCGTTTGAGGCAATTCTCCCAGGCAATGCCCACGGGGGCAAGCGCTGCTTTTTCCCTCCGGGCAAGTTTCAAATACGTTTCAAGAAGAGCCTTTTGCTCCTGCGGGTCCGGAGTTCCGGAAGCTCCTCTTTTCCCCCACGTCAGCATCAGGATGGGCGTTCCTTTGGCGGCTCGTACCAGAGAGCACCATTTTTCTCCGAACTCCATGGTTCGTTCCGGAGCCCGGACAGGTGTAGCGCTTTGGTCCTGGAGAATAACGAAGTCCCATGCCGTTCCTTCCATGTTGTTGCGGGCACGCCTGTCATTCCAATGGGACTGGAGGGATGCTGCCGGAGCCGCGTGCATGTGCACGTCCGGCCGCAATCCTTTGGTGTCTGCCATGGCTTTAACCATGGCGGGCATGCGGTTGAAAAACGTATAGCTGTTTCCCAGAAAGAGAATACGGCTGCCGGAGCGTGCAGGAACACAGCACGGCCAGGAGGGGGATGCGGGCGGCTCTTCCCGGGCCTGGAGAGGGCGGGGGAAAGCTGCCCAGGAAAAAATCAGCAGCAGGAATATCTTGACGGGCGGCATCATGGCTTTAGACGGGTTTCCATGTTTCCGGAGTAAAATTTCAAATGGAATTCATGGCGTGAGCAGGATCTTTCTATACATCAGGTAAAAGTAAATTCATAGAGATAAAAGAGAACATGGAATGCCTCTGTTTCGGCATCCCTTGTACAGGCGCCGGGGCTGCCGTCAATCCCGGCAGGCAGACGGGGATTTCCTTGTCTCCGTATCGCCGCGCGAAGGTATTTTTCTTCCTTCTCCTTGATTGGGAAGCTCTGCATCAATTTAAGTCTGAACAACTGGTTGTATGACTGGGGAAGACTTTCCGGAGGACTTGCCGAAAGGAGACGGGTGTGGTTGGATATGGTTCATGAAGTCTGAATCGCTGACCAAGCGCCGTGTGACGGGTGTGGATGATCCGCTGTTCCTGGATTCTCTGGATATTTACCGGACAAGCTTTCCGGTGCATGAACAGCGGCGGATACAGGATTTCCCGTTGGCGTTTCAAGACCCCGGTTTTTGTTATGAAGTATTTTTAAATGGGGAAGGCCGGGTGGTTGCGATGCTGGTGACGTGGCGTCGGGAACAATTCGTGTATCTGGAGTATTTTGCCGTGGATGCCTCCCTGCGCGGCCAGGGCGCCGGGCAAAGGATTCTGGAAGAATTGAGGGATGCGTTTCCGTACAAGGTTATTTTGGAAATTGATCCTCCGGAGGACGGGATCTCACGCCGGCGGCTGGGGTTTTATCAGAGGCACGGCTTTGTCCCCAATCCGCAGTTTGATTATATCCATCCTCCTTATACGGATGAGGGTGAACCTTTCCCGCTTCTGCTGATGACGCATGGAGATTTGCTGGATGAGGAGACATACCGGAGCTTTGTGGATTTCCACCATCGCCACGTAGTGGCGAGGTGAATGAATGGACGGGGAAATCCGCGCCATGGGGGATTTTTCCCTCTTGAAGCAAATTATCCTTGGGGGGCTTTTGCCGATATGAGCCTGTAGGACATCAGGCTCATATTGCGTTTTGCCTGTTTGTGGAACTCCCCTTAGCCTGTATTTTCCGAATCAGAAGAGCCGTTCCGCATTTTTGGGAGACGGCTTTTTGAAAAATGCAGCGGGTTGGGATACACCGGAAGACTCAGCTCCATGCCCGGTCCACGGCTTCCCTCTCTTCCGGGGCAAGATATCTGGAGAGCCGCTCTTCCATGCGCAGCCTGTATTCGGGAATACTCCAGGAATGGAGCGGCTGGACGGCGGAATTGGTGAATTGCCAGGAGGGAACGGGAACGACCACGTCCAGCACTTCTCCGGCTCTGGAGGGCATCCCGGCCAGTACCGCCGCAATGGTGGAGGAAAGCTCCGGATGTTCATCCAGAATATCCAGCAGCCATCCGCAGCCCAGGTCCGTGGGAATGGCCTCCGTTTCGGCCAGCAGGTCCGCGAGGCGCCCGGGAGGGAGATTTTTGGAAATGAAAGACAGATAAGGGGCAAACCGCATGTCTCCCAGGCTCATCAGGGCGTCCAGCGCCGGAGCCATGGATGCCTGTCCGGGGCAGGGAGAGGCGCAGATGACATTCGCCAATCCGGCAATTCCGGGAAACCGCTCCTCCGGCTGGGGCGCGGCCAGCGTATAAATAAGGAAAGCGGATTGCCTGCGGATATCCGGCGCCTCATCCGCCATGGCAAAAGGCAGCAGGGCCCTCCATCCGTCCCCTTTGCGCTGCCGGATAAAAGCTGCCAGTTGCAGAGCGCATTTGCGGCGGGCGTCCGGAGCGCAGCGGGATTGGAACATGTTGTAAATGATGACGCCTTCTTCTTCTCTTCCCGTTTCATTGCAGGTGACCAGCCCGTAGGCGATCATGGCCAGAGGCCATTGATCCGAACCGATCTCCCCCCTGCGGGAGGGATCCGTGACGAGGGCGGCAAGCCGCTTGATTTCCGACAAAGAGCTGGTTTGATCCTGAAAAAGGCCCATGCCCGCATGATAGCCGGAGGCGGAAACCTGCCAAGGAAAAACAGTGGACTGCTTACAGGACTCCGGAGTTTTCCGGTGAACGCTGTTGAGGCATGTTATTGAGTACGACCGGCGTTTTATCCTTTATTTATTGGCATTCCGGCTCGCGGCTGGACAGGAATTCCGTATTTTTTGCTGAAGCTTTTTCCTGTGTTCCTCCCCGCTTTTCCCCTGGTAGAGGTAGGCGGTGTTGGAGTTGTATCCAGCCGTTCGGTCGATGAGGTCGAGAACCTCGCCGTCTCCGTATCCCGCCTTCCTGATGTATTTGACGACTTTCCCGGCCTGGTCGGGGAAGTACTTCACCAGCATGGGGATGAATCTTTTCTCCATGATTTTAGAGACATAGCTATGATACATGCTGTTTCTTGACGAAAATGTGACCAGATTGTTCCATCGGTGAGTCCATTCGTAATCTTTAATGTCAGAGCCGATGACATTCCCGTCCGGATTGGCAGGATGGGAACGTATTATTTCATCTTTCAGCGCTGTCTCTTTTTTTCCGAAATCAGGGAGGTGCAGAGATTTCAGCCTTTTAATGATGGCGGCGGCGTAAGCGGCATGGAGATGTTTCAGCCGTTGTTCGTGGATGCCCAGGTTGCGCGACATCTGTTTCGTATCCATGATGGAGAGCGCGGAAATGACTCTTGATTTGGCGGCAATGTCGTTGTCCCGCTCGTCTTTATAAGGCCATGGCTGAGTGCTGTCGTAATCCGGAGCTTCATACATGGGGGCTCCGCTGATCAGATAAAGGCTCCAAATCATGTCGCAGGCCTCTTCCCGCGTCATCGTTCCATGGCGCCGCATGGCGTTCAGTTCTGACAGAACCGTTTTGGCGTGCTGATAAAATGCTTTCAGATCATTTTGTTCCAGCAGGCTTTTCAGGAGCGGAGCATGCCCTTCTG
>NZ_LBCB01000007.1:70344-90938 GCF_000980515.1 Akkermansia sp. UNK.MGS-1
TCGCCGTCTCCGTATCCCGCCTTCCTGATGTATTTGACGACTTTCCCGGCCTGGTCGGGGAAGTACTTCACCAGCATGGGGATGAATCTTTTCTCCATGATTTTAGAGACATAGCTATGATACATGCTGTTTCTTGACGAAAATGTGACCAGATTGTTCCATCGGTGAGTCCATTCGTAATCTTTAATGTCAGAGCCGATGACATTCCCGTCCGGATTGGCAGGATGGGAACGTATTATTTCATCTTTCAGCGCTGTCTCTTTTTTTCCGAAATCAGGGAGGTGCAGAGATTTCAGCCTTTTAATGATGGCGGCGGCGTAAGCGGCATGGAGATGTTTCAGCCGTTGTTCGTGGATGCCCAGGTTGCGCGACATCTGTTTCGTATCCATGATGGAGAGCGCGGAAATGACTCTTGATTTGGCGGCAATGTCGTTGTCCCGCTCGTCTTTATAAGGCCATGGCTGAGTGCTGTCGTAATCCGGAGCTTCATACATGGGGGCTCCGCTGATCAGATAAAGGCTCCAAATCATGTCGCAGGCCTCTTCCCGCGTCATCGTTCCATGGCGCCGCATGGCGTTCAGTTCTGACAGAACCGTTTTGGCGTGCTGATAAAATGCTTTCAGATCATTTTGTTCCAGCAGGCTTTTCAGGAGCGGAGCATGCCCTTCTGCACTTCTCCGGATATGGATGGAATCGGGCGGCATGAGTTCATGATCGAATGAATGTCCCCCCGCGGGGGAAAGGCTCCATCCGAGGCAGATGAAGATGATTATATGGAGAACGTGGTTCACCGTCTTGTCCGGGTTGTTTTTCCTGGTTGGGAGGAGGCGGATGGCGCAATGAATGAACATCCGGCGTCACTCTCCGCTCTGTTTCCGCTGAAGCTTTTTCCTGTGTTCCTCCCCGCTTTTCCCCTGGTAGAGGTAGGCGGTGTTGGAGTTGTATCCAGCCGTTCGGTCGATGAGGTCGAGAACCTCGCCGTCTCCGTATCCCGCCTTCCTGATGTATTTGACGACTTCCCCGGCCTGGTCGGGGAAGTACTTCACCAGCATGGAGATGAATCTTTTCTCCATAATTCTGATAACATAAGTGTCAAGCATCTGATTCCTTGATGAAAATGTAACCAGGTTATTCCATTTGTGAGTCCATTCGTAATCTTTGATGTCATTTCCAATATCCTTGGCTGAAGCGTCCATTTCAGATTGATGTTTTATGGGAGAAAAGATTTCATGATATAGTGATTCCTCATTCTTGTGAAAATCCTTGATATGCATTTTTTTTATTTTTTTAATAATGCCTGAAAGAAGGGATATATTAAAATGTATCAATTTTCTTTTACTGATCTTTAATGTTGTTGACAGTTGATTTATATCCATAAGGGAAATTGCTGTGCTGATCCTTGCTTTGCTGTAAATATCATTATTTTTCTCGTTTTTATAAGGCCATGGTTGATCACTGGTGTAATCCGGAGCTTCATACATGGGGGCCCCGCCTATCAGATAAAGGCTCCAAATCATGTCGCAGGCTTCTTCCCGTGTCATCACGCCGTCATGCTGCAGTTTGTTGATTGCGGTCAGAACCGTTTTGGCGTGCTGATAAAATGCTTTCAGATCATTTTGTTCCAGCAGGCTTTTCAGGAGCGGAGCATGCCCTTCTGTACTTCTCCGGATATGGATGGAATCGGGCGGCATGAGTTCATGATCGAATGAATGTCCCTCCGCGGAGGAAAGGCTCCATCCGAGGCAGATGAAGATGATTATATGGAGAACGTGGTTCACCGTCTTGTCCGGGTTGTTTTTCCTGGTTGGGAGGGGGCGGATGGCGCAATGAATGAACATCCGGCGTCACTCTCCGCTCTGTTTCCGCTGAAGCTTTTTCCTGTGTTCCTCTCCGCTTTTCCCCTGGTAGAGGTAGGCGGTGTTGGAGTTGTATCCAGCCGTTCGGTCGATGAGGTCGAGAACTTCGCCGTCTCCGTATCCCGCCTTCCTGATGTATTTGACGACTTCCCCGGCCTGGTCGGGGAAGTACTTCACCAGCATGGGCACAAATATTTTTTCCATAAATCCGGAAACATAGCTATGATACATGCTGTTTCTTGACGAAAATGTGACCAGATTGTTCCATCGGTGAGTCCATTCGTAATCTTTAATGTCAGAGCCGATGACATTCCCGTCCGGATTGGCAGGATGGGAACGTATTATTTCATCTTTCAGCGCTGTCTCTTTTTTTCCGAAATCAGGGAGGTGCAGAGATTTCAGCCTTTTAATGATGGCGGCGGCGTAAGCGGCATGGAGATGTTTCAGCCGTTGTTCGTGGATGCCCAGGTTGCGCGACATCTGTTTCGTATCCATGATGGAGAGCGCGGAAATGACTCCTGATTTGGCGGCAATGTCGTTGTCCCGCTCGTCTTTATAAAGCCATGGCTGAACGCTGTCGTAATCCGGAGCTTCATACATGGGGGCCCCGCTGATCAGATAAAGGCTCCAGAGCATGTCGCAGGCCTCTTCCCGCGTCATCGTTCCATGGCGCCGCATGGCGTTCAATTCTGACAGAACTGTGTTTGAGCATCCATAGAATTGTTTAAAATTTCCTGATTTTAAAAATTCTTTTAATTTTTTTGATTTTTCTCCCATTTGCCCGCGAATATGGATGGAATCAGGAGCCGGGAGTTGGCGATCAAATCCGGTTTCTTCCCCCAGGGAAGTTGAACAGCCAAGATGTATGACGGCAATCGCGTAAATAAAATATTTCATCATTTTTTTAGGTTTATTTATTTTGACTGGTTGATAAATAAGTGCTTATTATTTTTTTCTGTGGACCTGCTGACGGAACAGTTGAATTTGGAAACCGTCGTCGTAGCTATTTCGTTGACGACGTCAATCCAGTCGTAAAAAAAATGCTGTTCAACAGTCTGGATGGTTTTTACATCTTTCCCGTCGACATTGATGTTCCAGTCGCAAATCCATTTATAAGTTTGCGGCAAGTCGTAAAATCTTAATTCCGAAATGAGTTTTTTGCTTCCAATATTGTCAGATAGCCTGTTTTTGTTGTCAAGGCGTACTGGTGCAGGATTGGGATCATGTGGGGCTGCCAGGCTGCCTTCAGCCGGGGCGGGAACGCAGCCCTTATCCCGTTCAATAATATGGACATTTCGAAAATTCACGCTTGTAGGGAGGAACGTTAATTCCAGGACAGCTGATGCCCCTGCCATTTCTTGATCACCATCCTTTGGCAGATCAAAATAAATGACTCCTCTTTTATTAAAATCCGGATGATTTCTGTCATATGATTTCCGTAAATGTTTTGCGCTGATCCCTTCGGGAACAATGGCTGATAACGTGATTTTCGCTTCTCTTCCTTCTTCCGTGACTGCTTTAACGGTAATGTCGCCTCCTTGGGAGAGATCGTTTCTAATAATCAATGTTTGAATGACAGAGTTACTTTTATTTTGAAAAGAAGCCAGATTTTCTCCTTCTTCAATTGTCCATTCGATCTGGGATGGGTCTCCAATGAGCTGGGGCTTGTCTGAAACCAATATTAGAAAAACTGTTTCACCTATGCCCAATTTCTTTCTTTTTTGATCGTTCTCTTTCTCTTTTTCAGGTACGGAGCCTTTTTCTTCTTCTTGAATATAAATTTGGGCAGAGTACTCTGCTGCCTGCGATTCGATGCGCAATACCTCATTTGCCAGTAAAGGCGCTGTGAAGCAGAGGCCCAGCAGCATCATGGCGAGATGGCGTTTTGCCGGCATTCCCGGGGATAAGACGTATTTTTGGAAGAATGGGGCGGATGCCCGGATGATGGCGTTCGCGTTCATGTTAAAATTCTCTGTGCTGGTTACCGGTTCTGCCGCAGGGGCGAGACTTTATTGCCGCTGATTTTGTTGATCAATATTTCCCCTTGATGCTTTAATTTTTTGTCATTCCATATTTCCAGCAGACGGCGGTAGGTTGCCACATAGTATGTGCGGGTCTGTTCTCTTTTTTCCAATGCCGTGATGGCGCCTTCCATCATGCCGGCGGAGTATCTTTTCATTTTAGGCGTCCATGAGGCATTGTTCCCTTTCCTGGCCCAGACGGAAAGATGCTTCCCGATGAATCCCTCCCTGTATTTGATTATCTTGCCGATTTCAGGGCAATCCGCCACGAGTTTGTTCCAGCACAGCCTCGTGAAAAGTTCCTCCGCCGCGGGAGAACAGTCAGGGTCCAGGAAACAGGCGTACAGTTCATAGGGATTGACCTTGCTTTCCCGTATTTTGAGTATGTTTACCGCTGCATGATGGAGGAGGTTGTGTTCATGGGGCATGGCCTGCGCCAGTTCTTTAAGCAGGGTGAGTTTTTGCCGGTCATTGATTCCTTTGGCCTTCATGCTCAGGTAACGACTCCATGCCGGATAATTAAATGGGTTCATCTTGCAGGCTTCTTTCAGCAGCAATTCCCGTTGGACGGGACGCGGAGAGCAGTCAGATAAAACCGTCATCAGGAAGGATTCTTCCGCCAGACCGTGATGAATGAAGGCATTGTAAGCCGGGATGAGCTGGACGGGGCCGTTCCAGGGTATCTGGCTTTTTCCCGTTGACCAGTTCCATCCGCTGATGTTGTTGCCGATTTTCCAGTGTCCGCCGGGGTGTTTCCAGATAAAGGCGCAGTGTCCCGGCTGTCCGATGGCCCACGCGGGGACGCCTTTGGCTCTCAGAAAGCCTGCCGCTCCTTTGGAGACGGCTCCGCACACGCCTCCGTATTCCGTATAAAGCTTTAATGTGACCGGTTTGTGGTCGTAAAAAGCGGCTCCGGCATGAACGCTGACTCCCTGAAGGTTTTTCCTGCGATAGGGGATGAACCCCATGAATTTATTTCCAGCCTGTTCGGGAGGGATCTGTTTTTTCTCTATGAACTGCTGGGCCCAGGACAGGTCTTCCAGGCTCTCTCTGCCACGGAAAACGATGGCCCATTCCCACGGCTGCATCGTGTCCGCCTGGGGATGGCATGCGGATTGGAAGTAGGATTCCCGGTAAAAATTGAATTTGGACAGGCATTCTTCAGGAGGGATGACATTTGAGGCAAGCCCTGCCCCCAGAGCCATGCTGGTTTCAACGGGGCGGAGCGTTTTATTGTTCGCGTTCCAGATGCGGTAAAATATGGATAGGGTTTGTTTGCCGGCTGCCCCGGATAGGGCAAGCATTCTGAAGACTTCCGGGTGGGTGGAGAGCCATTTCCTGAATGACTCGTCCTTGAGTTCATGCTGCGTGAACGGTTCTCCGTTTTCCGCGGTGCTGAAAAATTGGTACAGGTGGCATAACAGGGCGACTTGCGGGGCGTGCGCCATGGCCCGGATTTTATCCGTGTCAAGGTTTGCGGTTCCCAGTTTCCTGCACAGAATATCCCGGGCTTTTCCGGAGATGAACGAGGAACGTTCGGCTGAAAGTAGTGTCTGGATATCCGGTTCCTGCGCTGACGCCTGGATAACGGGAAAGGCTGCCAGGGGGAGCGCTCCTAAAAGGAGGATTCGGAAGAGATGATTCATGGGAGATGGGCGGAATTGTATCCATACCTAATATAATCCATCATATGGCAAAAAGATGATGAATTGTCAACGGAAATGTTTTTGTTTTCTGGGAAAATGATTGAACGAAGAGTCAATGGAAATAGAAACCCAGTGAATGAAAAGGCGCCGCGAAACCATGTCCGCCCGTTGAATGGAGGCGTCAAGGGCGGATCAGGTTTTCCATATTGCTTTGGACCAGGTCAACCAGGTTGTTGACGGTCATGCCCAGTTCCTGCGCCGCGCGTCGGTAAAGTTCCGGAAGGGTTTCCGGATGCCCGTCCGATTCCAGCGCCAGCCGATGGAGCGGTATGGAGGCAAGGAGTCCCGGACGTTCCATTTCCCGCAGCCCTACGGAAAGAAGCCAGTTTCCCGAAGGAAATTCCGTGCCGGGATGCAATGTCCCCGTCCAGCCGTGCAGGACAATGTTCAAACGGGGATATTTTTTCAGCATTTCCGCCAGCGTGCCCCATGCGCGGCAGCAGTGCAGGGAAGCGGGGCGGTCCAGACGCACGGCCAGTTCCAGATGCCGTTCCAGCGCTTCCTTCTGGAGAGGCAGCCCCGGGATGCCGCGCCGGCATTTGTCCAGCCCCGTTTCCCCAACGCCCGCATGGGGGATTTTTTGCAGAAGGGATTCCAGCCTGGGCATTTCCTCTTTCCATTCAGCCGGGTTCAGGAACCAGGGATGAATGCCGAAAAAGGGGGTAACATGTTCATCCCGTTCCGCCAGAAGGGCCACCTGTTTCCAGTCCGCCGGGGAGGTGCCGCAGATGAACCGCGGCGCCGTGCCGGAAGCGGCTGTAGAGGAATGGGTGTGGGCGTCCGGCAGATTCATCGTTGCTTAATGGGACAGAGATGGCGCGTCCGACGGTTCAATAATATCAAAACTCTGCTTTGCCAGGCGCACGGCGGCGGCGCCCGTTTCCATTTCATCATGGATGACGTTGGCGATGCCCGCGTGATGCAGGGAAGCCACTTCCGAACGGAATTTGGCGCGGGCAATCACCGTGATGTCCGCATTGGCGCCCTTGATCTGCATGTAGGTGGACAGGGCCGGGGAAGGGTCCGGGAATGTAAAGGCAATCAGCCGCGCGGTACGGACGCCCGCCAGGTCCATGGTGATTTGGTGCTGGATGTCTCCCAGAAAGGCCAGATGGCCGCCGTTGAGCAGGGATTTGACGGTGTCCGCATTCAGGTCGATAATGATGCAGGGGATGCCGTACTGGGACAGGCTTTCATGAAGCCTCCTGCCTACGGGGCCGTAGCCGCAAATGATGGCATGGTCCCTGATGCCTTCCATGCGTGTGATCAGGGTTTCCACGTTGAGGCGTTCCCGTTTTGTTTTCAACCCGGGAATGCGCACCAGCAGCGGGGTGAGTTTCCGTGCCGCCTTCATCAGCAGCGGAGTCATACCCATGGAGACGGCGGCAATGGCGTAAACGTTGGTGGTCACCAGCGCCGGGATGGGGGATATTTCCTGCATGAAAGGGATGAGCACCAGGGAAAATTCCCCCACATTGGTGAGTGCGGTGGAGGCCATGATGCCCATGCGCCCGGGAATTTTCAGGAAGCTTGCGGCTGTAAGGCAGGCTACGAATTTGATCGCGAGGACAAAGGAGGCGAAGGTCGCCACCTGGCCGATGTGTTCCCATAGTCCATCAATGTCAATCAACAGCCCGGCGGAAACGAAGAAGATGGTCAGGAAAAGGTCCTTGAAGGGGAGCACTTCGCTAAGAACCCGGTGGCTGTAGTAGGAGCTGCTGACGAAGAGGCCGGCGGTGAAAGCGCCCAGGGCGATGCTCAGGCCCAGCAGACTGGCGAGCATGGCAATTCCCGAGCAGATGGCGAACACCATCAGGGTGAAGAGTTCCCGGCTTTTGGTCCGGGCGACGGCCAGCATGATGCGCGGAAGCAGGTAGCGGCCGATCAGCCAGGCGGCTCCCAGAAAGACAAGCCCCCGCAGTACGGCCATGCCGATGTTGAGCGCTGTTTCCCATGAGTCGGGCGTGGCGGTGAAGATCTGCGGCATGATTGCCACCAGCATGATGGCGGCGATGTCCTGGAACAGGGCAATTCCCACCGCCATTTTTGCCCCGGAGGTTCCGCTCAGGCCGAATTCCTGGAAGGATTTCAGCGCCACCGCCGTGGAGGATAGTCCCATAATGGCCCCGACCGTCAGGGAGTGGCTCATGTCCATGCCTGTGGCGTAATGAAGCCCCAGGCCGAAAGCTGCGGTACAGATGAACATCTGAATGCCTCCGCCGACCAGAGCGGTTTTCCGCAGGTGCTTGAGTTCATCGACGGAAAATTCAAGCCCCAGCGTGAACATGAGCAGGATAATTCCTACCTCGGAAAGAGCCTGGATGCTGACGTCGGAATTGGGGATGTGGTCCAGAATGCCGCAGTTGGCCAGAATTACCCCGCAGATGAAGTAGCCCGCCAGCAGGGACTGCCGGAAGTGGGCCAGAATGAGGGCAATCGCGATGATGCCCATGAAGACGACAGTAAGCAGAATGAAGAATGGAGGCGCGTCATTAGGGCCTCCGGAGGCCAGCAGAGAGAGAACCATGGCGGTCAGGTCGGGAAGTTAGGGAATGGTAATGAGGTTGATTTCCGGCGGGCAGTTGAAGCGGCCCGGCCCTATATAGCCTATGCCGCGGGTGACGAATACCTGCTTGTCCTCATAAGGATGGAACCCGGAGTGCATGGTTTCCCCTTCCGACGCCAATAGCGGGGTGGAAAAGAAAGGCAGTTTGATTTGGCCTCCATGCGTATGGCCGGAGAGCATCAGGTCCCAGCGGTAATTTCCCAGCAATTCCCTTCCTTTGGGGTTGTGGCTCAGGACGATGGTCGGCATGGGCGAGTTTTCCTCCAATTCGCGCGGGCTCATGCACCGGTCCGGGAAAAAGTCCCCCTCCCGCAGGTCTCCCAGCCCCACCAGTTTGAATTCCACGTTTCCCAGCCTGGGGATGGAGACGAAGGCGGCGGAATTCCTGAGCAGCGTGAAGCCCCCTTCCTTCAGGACGCGTTCCACATTGTCCGCAAGGGCCATGTCATGGTTGCCCAGACATGCGTAGGCCGGGGCGACGGAGGAGAGGCGTTTCATCTGGGCGATGTAGTCGCCTGCATTAGTGACCCGCAGAAAATCCGTGTACAGATCTCCCAGAAACACGATCATGTCCGGTCTGGCCTGTTCCGCCATTGTTGCCGCTTTTTCCAGCAGGGGCAGATTGGTGTGGATATCCGACAATACCAGGATACGAAGGCCGGAAAGGCCGGGTACACATCCGGCAGGGGCCGTGTTTTCATTAAATTCCAGATGATTGGCTTCCCAGTGCATATAGGAGGCCAGCAGGGACCCCAGCAGAATGACAGCCGCGGCCGCATACAGGAGCTTGCGGAGCTGGGAACGCTTTTTGGAGAAAGGGTGGGTGGTCATGATAGGGAGGGGTTGAGAATGGCCAGTTCCGGCAGGGGGAATAATCCGTTGCGGCGCACCAGCTTACCGTCCAGGTAAATATCTCCGCCCCCGGCCGCTTCCGTCTGGATGCATACCATGTCCCAGTGGATGCGGGACTGGTTGCCGTTGTCCGCCACGTGGTAGGCCTGCCCCGGCGTCAAGTGGAAAGAGCCGGAAATTTTTTCGTCAAACAGGATGTTGCGCATGGGGCGTGTGATGGCCGGATTGACGCCGAAGGCGAATTCCCCCAGCCTCCGCGCGCCGGGGTCTGTGTCAAGAATGGCGTTGAGCTCCCCTGTTTTATCTCCCGCTTCCGCATGCACGACCAGTCCGTTTTTCAGCGTCAGGCGGATGTTGTCAAAGGGGATGCCCTGGAACAGGCTGGGCGTATTGAAGGAAATGTGGCCGTTGGCGCTGTCGATGACGGGGGCGGTGAACACTTCTCCGTCGGGCAGATTGCATTCCCCCGCGCACGGGATGGCAGGCAGCCCCTTGATGGAAAAGGAAATGTCCGTTCCCGGTCCGGTAATTTTCACATATTCAGCCTTTTCCATCATGGCGGCCAGCTTCCGCATGGCGGGACGCAGGGCGGCGTAATCCATCAGGCAGGTGCGGAAATAGAAATCCTCAAACTCTTCCGTGCTCATGGATGCCTGCTGGGCCATTCCCCCGGACGGCCAGCGCAGCCCGCACCAGCGCGTATGGCGGATGCGCCGCTGGGAGACGGGGTTCAGGGCTTTCATGGCGGCGGCCATATTTTCCTGTGGAACGGAGGACAGTTCAAAGGCGTTCCCCCCGCCGCGTATCTCAATGTAGGTGTCCATGTCCTCCATTTCCGCCAGGCGGTGGCGGCCGATGATGCCGTATTGTTCTTCCGTTGCTCCTGAGAGCATTTCCCGGTTCAGGAGGGATTGGTTCAGGCGCAGAAAGGGCATTGCTCCCGCATTCCTCGCCTCCCGGATGAGGGCTATTCCCATTTCCTCCGGAATATCCGTCAGTTCCAGCAGAACCCTGTCTCCGGGGCGCAGGGCTGTGGAATACCCTGCAAGCTGGGCTGCAAGGGCCTGAAAACGGGGGTCTCTCATGTCTTTATTAGGCAAATACGGCAGCCTTTTTGTCAAGCCGGAGACTTGCCACGGGCAAAAAACTGTGGTTTTATCCCCCGGATGTCCAGATTGCCCAAGTTAGGAATACTCGGTTCCGGTTCCGGTTCCAATTGCCAGTCCATTTATGATGCCATCCAGTCCGGTTCTCTCCGGGCGGAAATCGCCGTGGTGATGTCTGACAATCCGGACGCCTACATTCTGGAACGCGCCCGTTCCTGGGGCATTCCGGCGGAGGTTATTGACTGCGGGGGATTTAAAACCAGATTTCCGGAGGAATCCCAGGCATCCGTTGCCGCGCGCCTGAAGCAATACGGCGTGGACTGCGTGTGCCTGGCGGGATTCATGCGCCTGGTGAAACTTCCGCTGCTGAAGGAATTTCCTTCCCGCATCCTGAATATCCACCCTTCCCTTCTTCCTGCCTTCCCGGGGCTTCATGCCTGGGAGCAGGCTGTGAACGCCGGAGCTGCGGAGAGCGGCTGCACCGTCCATTATGTGGATGACGGAATGGATACCGGCCCCATCCTGGGCCAGGCTCGCGTGCCCGTGCTGCCGGGGGATACGCCGGAAAGCCTTCACGCCCGCATTCAGGAGCAGGAGCATACCCTTTATCCCGCCATGATCGCCCGCGTTCTGGAAACGCTGGCATGACCTGATTCTCCTTCTGGCCGGAAAGCAATCCGGCCTCCTGCCGGGAGAGGATGACAGGATGACCGATTCTCTTGTCTTGTGATATGAACGGAATCCGTTAAAAAGGAGTCCTCTTTTCAAAGAAAGGATAAAAATACCATGAAGATGAACCCTTCCATCGCCCTGTTTGCCGCTTCCGCTCTTCTGGCGGGTGTGGCAGGCGCGCAAGAAAAGGCTGCCGAAGCTCCGGCGGCCGACCAACCCAAACAAGAGAAAGAAATTACTGTGTCTCCCGAACAGATGAAAAAGGACCTGGGCTATTTTCTGGGTTTCCAGAGCGGTCAGCAGCTTGGTTCCATTCCTACCCTGACCTTTGACGACCTGGACCAGGAATCTTTCCTCCAGGGCATCAAGGACGGCATGGTCCGCAAGCCCGCCAAGGACCAGGAACAGCTGAAACCTGCCCTGGATGCGTTCCAGAAGCAAATTGACGAACGCATTTCCGCCAAGGCCAAGGCCAATTTGGAGGCCAGCAAGAAATTCATGGAGGAAAACGGCAAAAAAGAAGGCGTCACCACAACGAAGTCCGGCCTCCAGTACAAGGTTGTGAACAAGGGCGGCGAAGAAAAATTTGATGAAAAGAAGTTCAAGAACCCCATGTTCAAGGTGAAATACAAGGGCACGCTGCTGGACGGCACCGTGTTTGACGACACCAAGGGCAAGTCTGTGGAACTTCCTCTCCAGGTCATCCCCGGTTTTGCCGAAGCGCTGACCACGATGCCCGTCGGCTCCAAATGGATTGTCTACATTCCTTCCGAGCTGGCTTACGGGGAAAACACTCCCGGCGCTCCGATTGAACCCAATTCCCCGCTCATCTTTGATTTGGAACTGGACGGCATTTCGGAAGCTCCTGCTCCCCAGGGAGGCCCCATGAGCATTTCTCCGGAACAGCTTCAGGAGATGCTTAAGCAGAGCGGCGCTCAGCAGCAGTAAGGAAAAAATAGTTCAAGTCAGGGCCGTTCCCGGGAGGGAGCGGCCTTTTTGTTTTTATCTGTACCGCTTTCATCAGGAAAGCGAATGGGCAGACTGGGAATTTATAATCCTGCTTCTTTCCTTAATCCATGTATATTGCTTGTAATGAAAGAATGATGATTTTGTTCTTCTGGATATGGAGGTAGATATGCTGGACAGGCGGATGATATTTGTTTCCCATTATTTGTTTAATGTGAGCTTTTTTCGAAAATTGGCTTGCCAACGGATTATAAATCCGGGTATTACTGGCCACAATATCTTTGATCAGTATGAGACTTCATCTTCCTCCGTCTTTGCGTTCCGCCCTTCTCGCTTCCCTGGTTTCCTTCTCCGGCATTTACTCTTATTCCCATGCCGCAACCTCGGCGGATTTCTGGCAGATTCCCGATTTTGGCGGTCCTGATTTTACATGGACGGGGGATGGGGAAGGCGACGCCGTAGGGACGGCAGACAACTGGGAGGGAGACGCGGCTCCCTCCCGCGTGGACAATAAGGGTCCGCATTTGATTTTTAATGGCGTGGATGTGACGGTTACGGGAACGCCTCCCAATACCTCGGACGGAGGCGGTGTTTCCGTTACAGGGAACGGCATCGTATCCGTGGGGCTGGGACAATGGGGCGGCAATGTGTACGTGGAGAAGGGCTCCTCCCTTACCACATCCTTCAGCAACCAGATCAAAAATACGGAAGCGGAAGGCCATGCCAATATTTATGTGGACGGCATTCTGAACATGACGACTCCGGGAGGGAATCTCAATTTTGACAATGGCACTGGTTCCGGCAATCATTACTGGCATATCGGGTTTGACGGAATGGTCAACCTGTCAAACACCACCACAATTACCAAGAACGCCAAAACATGGAATGTGGAGGTAGTGGTTGCCAGCGCCATGGAAGAGCTTGCGGTCACCAATCGCGAGATGGTTGACGACGCCCTGATCACACGCTATTTCATGTCTACAGGGGCCGATTTGGGGGCATCCCTGGATTCCCTGCGTATTTGGAAGCAAACCGGGGATGATACTTATGAGGCATTGACGAGGGTTGATTCCGCCGGCCAGCTGGGAGCGGGTAATTTCCTGCTTGTTTCCAACGGTTCCGGCATGTCCGTGCAGTACAAGGGGGAAGGGTATGATGCAGAAACTCTGGTGTGGAATTCCAACGGAACATGGAGCAATACGGGAACGGGCTGGTACAAGCAGGGTGACGGAACCAAGACGGATACTTCCTTCCTGAATGGGGATGCCGTCATTTTCACGGCGGCGGAAGGCTCCAAAACAGTCAATTTTTCCGGAGGAATCAATGTCTCCTCCATGACATTTGAGACGGATTATACGCTCCTGCCCGGGGAAGGAGCTACTCTTTTTGCCCAGGAAACGGTTTTAAGCAACGGCTCGTCCCTGACGTTGGGTGACGGGGATCACCGTTTTTCCGGTTTTGAAAGCCTGGTGACGGGTGGGGAAAATTCTTCCCTCACGGTTTACATGAAAACGGATGCTTCTTCTGCGGGAAGCGTCAATTTGCTGGAGGGTTCGGCCCTTCAGAATCTTTACGTTTATGGAGCTTTGAGACTGAGGGCTTCTTCCCAGTCGGGATCATGGATGCTTGGCGGAGCCAGCCTGCATATGATGGCGGGTTCTACCATGGTGTTCGGTTCCGATGCGGGGACATCCATCGGAGCGGGGCAAACGGTAATAGCGGAGGGCAGCTTGAATGTCTATGCGCAGAATGTTTCCGACAGCAACACGTATCTCTGGAACCTGGAGGGCGGCGAGAATGTCTCGACTGGAGATACGCTGACCTTTAACGGGACCAGCAATCCGACCGTGGCAGGGAATATCACATACGCCGGGAATATCGTATCTGGCGCCCAGACCGGTTCCACGGTGACGTTTACGGGAAATATCCAGGCGGAATCGTTCAAGGTAGCCCATTATTACGGCAGGGTTCATATGGCCGATAATGAATTGGAAGTCAATAAGCTGTGGGTCGGGGCCGGCGGTGGGTATGACAATTCCTTATATGGGGCTCTTGATCTTGATTCCGGCAATGTGACTACGGCAGGCCAGGTCCGGCTTGCCGAGCTGGGGCATGGGGTGCTTAATGTGAACCAGGGTTCCTCTCTGACTGTCACCGGCAGCAATGATACCCATAGCACAAGCGCCAGTTTCCTGCTGGCTCACTGGGCTTATTCAGGGGAACTTAATTTGAGGGGCGGTTCTTTGACTGCATTGCAGACCTCGATGCATCTGTCCTGGGATGGCACGGGCATTTTCAATGCCGCGTCCGGGACGGCCGATTTGCAGGGAATGGACTTTTGGGCTTCCGGAAGCGGTTCATTCCGGGGCAGTTTCCTGTTGGGCGGCGCAACATCCGGGGATGCCAGGGTGAACATAGGCTCTTCAGGCGTTACCAATGTGGCGGGAGCGGCCGTTATCAAACTGGGAGAAGGCACGCTGGGGGCTTTGTCCAACTGGGGTATAAGCTATAATCCGAATTTCACGGCCTCTTATATAGAACTTCTGGGCACGGTGAATGGGACTATCCTTGACACGCTGGATGCCAATGACCATGCCACGGGGCGTACTGTGACTTTCTCCAACGGGCTGAAGGGAGACGGTAAGCTCGTGAAGGTTGGCGACGGGGTTCTGGTTCTTAACGGAACAGCCCAGGCCCCGGTTCCTGCCGAAGGAGAAACGGCAGCCGTCCCCGGCTTTACCGGAACAGTGGAATTGAGGGGAGGCGGTTTGACGGTGAAGGATTCCAGCGTTATCGGGCAGGGGGCCTTGCTGATAGGAGGCGGCCTTACCGTGAACGTTACGTCCGCGGACGGGTATGTGCTGAATGCCGGTTCCACGCTGGGATCCACGGGAATTTCCGGAGGAACGGCTACTTTATCCGCCGGGTTGACGTTAAACGGCGGCACTCTGAGCTTCAATTCTCTCGATTCGGAGACGGCAGCCCTGACCGTCAACTCCATTAGTGGCAGTGAGGCCACGGAAGTGCGGTTGGGTTTGTCTTCCCTGGAAACAGGGATTAGTTATGCCTTGCTTTCCGGAGCGGGGTTGACGGAAAGTTCTTTCTTTACTTTGGGCGGAGCTGCTGCGGAGTTGTACAACGGAACGTTTTCCGTCAGCAATGGAACTCTTTACGTCAATTTGAGCGACAAGGAAGGTTTGTTGAGGTGGAAGAGCGGCACCTGGAATACGGAAAGCTCGAATACCTCCTGGAGCCTTGACGGAACACCGTCAGCTTATGCCGATGGAGAGACCGTATATTTCTCCAATGGCGATGGCGTGGATAAAAATGTGACGATTGCGGGGAATGTCGCTCCAGGCAGAATCAATGTTTCCGGTACGGATTTCATTTTTACGGGTGACGGTTCCATTACCGGGGATACGACGCTGAACCTGCTGGACGGAGCTTCCCTGACCATGAACAATGCCAATTCCTATGCCGGGGATACCGTTCTTGGCGATGGCAGCAAACTCGTTGTCGGCAATGCCGGAGCGCTGGGCACCAGCACGGTTCTGTTGCAGGGAGATTCCGTTCTGGAACTGACCACGGGTACGTGGAACGGGTTGGGAACACGTTTGGACGCCAATTCCTCAGGCACGCTGAAATTGAGCGGGAACGCCTCCGGAACGACAACGGCCGCCCTGACTGGAGTCAGATATGAGCTGGGAGCCAATACCACGCTGACTCTTTCCGCCGGAACCTATGGAAATACGATTACCGGGGCCGGCACGCTGATCTCCGCGGTAGGAACGAATGTCCTTAATGGAAATGTTGATATTACAGGAGAATACAGGGTGTTGGCAACCAATGGCACGGCATGCGCCTGGACGCTGGGTTCCGGCGCTTCCGTGACGGCGGGAAGCTTCATCGGCCGCTACGAGTACAATGGAACAACCACGCTCAACATCAGCCGGGACGCCGTGATGAACATTACCGGCACGCTGCGGATTGCCCGTGACGGAAAAGGCGTCATGAATATTGGTTCGGGCGGCATGGTGCTGGCCCAGACGCTGGATTTGGGGCAGAACTGGGATGGAGTAAGCGCCAAGGGCGCCACCATTAATCTGAATGGAGGTTCCCTGCTTCTTGGTTCAGGCGGCATGACGGCATCCGGAAATACCAATACGATTGCCCTGAACATGAACTCCGGTACGCTGGGGACGACGGCGGCGGAAGGCTGGTCTTCCGCCTACAATATGTCCCTTACTGGAAATGTGACGGTTGATACCCGCCAGTATGATGCGGAAACCAAGTCCTACCATGACCTGGCTTCCACCGGCATCACCCTAGGAGGCGCCCTTTCCGGAGCGGGCGGTCTGACGAAAACCGGTTCAGGCACCTTGACTCTTTCCGGGCAGAATACTTATACGGGCCTGACTAATGTCCAGGCCGGAACGCTGGCGTTTACGAATACGAATGCCATGGCTCTGGGCAGCATTTCCATGGGTGCGGGCGCCAGAATGACGACGGCTTCCGCTCTGACGCTGAATAGCGGCGCTACCCTCACTTTTGACATGACGGGCGTGGTGGCGAATGAGCCTGTCATCAATATCACAGCCGGGTCCCTGGCTCTTACGGATTCATCCTGTGCGCTGACTATCAATAATTATGGTGAATTGGAGGCATCTAACTATGTCCTGGCCCAGTGGGCTGCGGATGGAAGCCTGACGACGGATTCCTTCACATGGACGCCCGACATCACCAGGGAAGGGTTCGAATATTCCGTGGTGGTGGAAAACAACCAGCTTGTGCTGAAGGTTGTTGACGTCAGCGGGGACAATGGTTTTGTCTGGAACGGAGGAACGGACCGGAAGTGGATCAACACCAGTGTTGACGGCTGGACGACGAGGCTGACGGGGGCGGATACGCTGGATAATCAGGAAATTTACTTCTCCTCCGCGGAAGCGGGTGAAGTCAAGGTTTCCGGCATTGTAACTCCCAAGAGCGTCGTTTTCAACAGCGGCGCTTACACGTTGGGCAGCGATCCTGACAGCGAGGGGTCTATTGCGGATTCCACAGCTCCCACCACGCTTACCGTGAACGGTACGGCTGAAGTTGCCTTAAACCTGGCCAATACCTATACCGGAGGGACGATACTCAATGGCGGTACCCTTACCATTGGCGCTGACGGAGCGCTGGGAACGGAAGGGGATATTATATTCAACGGGGGGACGTTGGCCTATGCGAATTCCGCCGCCGGTGAGGATGCGACAGGTTATGACATTTCCAGCCGTGTCAACGTCGGAGACGGAGGTTTCCTGAATGTTTCCGTGCTTGGCGCCGGGGATACCGTTTCCTGGGCCGGCCTGTCAGCCGATGTCATGGGGGCCGGCACAACCCTGACCAAAACGGGAGCGGGCACGCTGGCCCTTGGATACGCAGGGAATACCCTGGCCCACCTCACTGTGGAAGAGGGCACGCTTGCTTTCACGGGCGGTGCGACTATCGGCGTAAATCCGAACAATGCTACTATTGTCCGCGTCAGTGAAGGCGCTTCCCTTGCTCTTTCCGGCGGAACCGTCAACCTGCATGCCCAGCTCAATGGGGCGGGCACCGTCACTATCGGGACTGCGGATACTGCGGGACTGGTCAATATCTCCAATACGGGCAATACCAACTTCACTGGCCGCCTGGAACTGGTCGGCAACGGGGTGAATATGAGTACCAATGCCAACTGGGTAGCCTTTGGGGCAGGAAATACGCTGGGAGGCGGCACCGTTTTCATTGACGGCAAGGGCTTCCATTTTTCCGCGGGTACGACGGCGGCCAATTTTGAAATCGGCGCAACCCATGGCGCGATGCAGAACGGCTCCTCCGGCGCCACATACACTTTCTCCGGAAACCTTTCCGGTTCGGGCACGTGGGCCATGGCTGCGAACGTTCGGATGAACAATGTCCTCACGGGGTCCCTCAAGGACTTCTCGGGGACTCTGTCCACCAATGAGACTTCCGCCAACAACAATCGCCAGGCCTGGAACTTCGGTTCCGGCGGGGCTTGCGCCACGGGTGAAGGGAATTCCGTTTTTGGAGACGGCGCTATTCTGGGAGGTAACACGGGTTCCGCGGATACCGGGCTGGCCGCACAATACAACGTCAATTACAACAATACGGAACTGGTGTTGAATGCTCTGGTGCAGGGCAACTCCAGCCTGACGCACGCAGGTACGGGCACTCTGATTCTGGATAAGGCCAATACTGCTACGGGAGCGCTCGGCATTACAAATGCCGGAGCCGTAGTCCAGCTTGGCGCGGAAGACAAGGCCGGCCAGTGGGCCGGCACCGTGCTGAATGGAGCGGGAACACTGAAAATCGTCAATGGTGCGCTGACCTCCGCCATGACGCGGGCGGAAGGCGCCACGGCAGCCATCGTCGTGGACTCAGCCGCTTCTGTCAGCTTGGGGGGGGACCGACGGCGGCATGCTCAAGGGCATTACGCTGGCTGCCGGAGGCAGGCTTGTCAACGTTTCCGGAGATATTACGGTGGGGGCGGGAGCCACGGAAACATTGAATCTTACCCTGGGGGCGGATAACGTCAACCAGGATGCGGCCGGGGCGGCCATCATTGACCAGGGAGACGGCAGGCTTGTCATTAACAATCCCGCCACAGTCAATCTGGACATTGACGCCATTGTGAACACGCTCGTCACCCATAAGGAAGCCGGTGCGGAAAGCTGGCTCACCCTGACGACCGGAACGCTGGAATGCGAAAACCTTGGCGATATCCAGTTCAGCAAGATTCTTTCCAATTACGGCATCCGCGTGACGGGCACCGATGGCGGAAGCCTGGTGCTCAGCGGGCAGGTCAGCGGGCTTTATATTGTGGATGATTCCTCTACTTCCGATCCTGATACCGTCACCAACTACGGCACGCTGGGGATGTACTCCGGCGTGGTGATTTCCCAGGACAAGACGCTTACCGTTCAGTTGGCCGGCGCTCCCGGCGATTCCGACGGGGAAGGCGCGGTCATCAACAACCTGCTGGGCGCTACGGGAAGCACGCTGAAAGTGGAAAACACCAGTGCGGACGGAGGCAACGCCGTTGTCATCCTCAACAACGAACGTCTGGAAACGGGATTGCCTGCTCCTGATGATTACGCCGGTGCGGATTCCATCATGGGCGGAAGCATCGTCGGGAAAAACGGAGTCACCTTTGTCAAGCAAAACACAGGCAAGCTGACAGTCAACGGTTCTTTTGTGTCGGACACCCTGCGTGTGGAAGGCGGTTCTCTCGCTCTTAACGGTGAAGGGAACAGCTTTAATCATGTGGAACTTGCCGGCGCAGAGGAAGGAGGCGTTCTGGACATCAACCGGAATACCGTCATGGGTGATCTGACGGACAGCGGCGAAGGCGCAGCCCTGAACATCGGTAGCGGGGCCTCCCTTTCCGTCAACGGCGCCAGCAGCCTTTCTTCCAGCACCATCCAGGGCAGCGGAACGCTGACCCTCCGTGATACGCTGGAAATTTCCGGAACAGCCTCCCTTCAGGGCGGTGTCCTTCTTGATCTGGCAAAAGATGACGATTCCACGGGAACGCTCGACCTCGGTTCGACATCCGGCAGCACCGTTTCCGGAATCGGCGGAGAGGGAACACTGAAGAGCGCAGGAGGCGTTTTGACCGTCAATACCGGTAATTCGGGCGGCGGTTCCGTTTTCAGCGGTACGCTGGAGGGACGCGGGCAGCTTAATATTTCCGGCAATGCCGGGCAGACGTTTGAAAACGTCATGACCGCTGCCGGCAGCAGCTGGGCAGTTAACAGCACGGGCCTTCTCAATATCCGGATGGGAGGGACGGTAGACAACCCGAGAGCCAATACGGCGCTGACCCTCAGCAGTTTGACGCTGGGAGACGGTTCCAGTACGAACCTTACCTTCAACACGGACTACGCTGGCCCCATCATCAGCGTGACCGGAAATATCAGCATCAGCCAGGGCGCGGAAATAACTCTCAGTTCTACTGGCGGGAATGAACTGACTCTGGACGCAGACGGCAGTTATACGCTCATGCATGCGGACGGCACCATTGATTTGGGAGGAAGCGACAGGCTGGCTATCCTGCTGGATCCCTCCTCCTCCGCTTTCAAGAAATTTGAAAATGATGCGTACCTGGTGATGGAAAACGGCAACCTTGTTTTGATGGCTACGGCTTCCAAGGACAATAAATATGCCCGCCTTGCGGATACGTTTAATTCCAGGGCCGGAGCAGAACTTCTCTGGAACCTGCCCGGCGATCTTGCTGCGGATTCCATCCTCAAGAAGGTGGATGACGCCGTAGGAGCCCTGACGTCTTCCAACCCCTCGGAAGCGAAACGCGCCATGGCAGCAGTGGCTGGGAGCACGGTCAACGCGCTGGGGACGGCGCAAAGGGACGCCCTGCGCGACCAGATGGGCTGGATCAGGAACCGGACCACCCTCATGGGCGTCAACCCGGCCTACGTCAACGACGACCTCCCCCGCTTCCACATGTGGATGGAAGGCACGGGCTCCTACGCCAAACTCGACACCCGTGGCGATGAAAGCGGCTACCAGCTCACCACCTGGGGAGGCACGGTAGGCGTGGACGCGGACCTCAGCGACCGCCTCACGGTGGGAGCGGCCTTCACGGCCGGCTACGGCGACCTGACGGCCGGCGCGGCGGACAGCGCCGACGGACGCCTGGACAGCTACTACGCCAGCCTCTTCGGGCGCTACCAGAACAAACGCTGGGCGCACACGCTCATCCTGACGGGAGGGTGGAACGACGCGAAACTCAACCGTACGGTCAACTACGGGGAAGGAAGCTACGGGACGCAGGGAAGCACCAGCGGGTGGGG
>NZ_LBCB01000007.1:91238-140316 GCF_000980515.1 Akkermansia sp. UNK.MGS-1
AGCGTGCCGGTGGGAACGAAGGGAACCATCTACGTGAACGGGAACGCGGACATCCGTGACGGGTCCAGCTCGGTCAACGGAAGCGTCGGCTACCGCTACGACTTCTAAAAGAAAGAAAACCCAAGGAGAAGGCACCCCACCCACCCCCGA
Source organism: Akkermansia sp. UNK.MGS-1 (assembly GCF_000980515.1). Lineage (NCBI taxonomy): Bacteria > Pseudomonadati > Verrucomicrobiota > Verrucomicrobiia > Verrucomicrobiales > Akkermansiaceae > Akkermansia > Akkermansia sp. UNK.MGS-1. Next base: position 91,389 of record NZ_LBCB01000007.1, read on the forward strand.
AAAGCCTTCCTCCTGGCCCTCCAGAGCCGTTCCGGAACAACTCCGGAACGGCTCTGTTGCCTGAGGAAAGCCTCTGGGGTCGCCCGGATGGGCCAAAAACAAAACAGCGGCAAGAAAAAAGAATACGCCGTCCCCACGGAAACCATGGCCCTTCTTCCCCTCGTCCCCTCCCGTGAAACGCCTCATCCTCTCCTCAAATCTGTAAAAACGCGCCAAATGTTTCCGAAAGCCCTCTCCGCTGTCCGGAGCCGGAAAAGAACGGAACGCGAGCAATAGGGCCTTTTTTATGCGATTTCAGCGGAATTTTGCAAGGCTAGGCCCTACGCGCGCGCACGCGTTTTATAATATTAGCCTTGCAAAAAATTAAGATAAGCGTAGTATATTTCGGTTATGTCCGAAGATACCAACGAGGTTGTTGAAACCACCGTTTCCACGACGGCGCAGCATGAATACGGCGCCGCGCAGATTGACAAACTGGAAGGCCTGGAGGCCGTGCGGAAGCGGCCCGGCATGTACATCGGGGACCCTGACGAACGAGGCTTGCACCATTGCGTATTTGAAGTGCTGGACAACTCCATTGACGAGCATCTGGCCGGCTATTGCAGCAAGATTGACATTGTCATTCATGTGGACGGTTCCATTTCCATCGTAGATAACGGGCGCGGCATTCCGGTGGATATCCACCCGAAGTTCGGCATTCCCGCCGTGGAGCTGGTTCTGACCAACCTGCACGCGGGCGGCAAATTCGGTCAGGGTGCGTACAAGTACTCCGGCGGCCTGCACGGTGTGGGCGCCAAATGCGTGAATGCCCTGTCCGACTGGTTCAAGGCGGAAGTGCGCCGGGACGGCAAGCGCTATCAGATCAAATTTGAGCGAGGCAAGACGGTGGAACCCCTCCGCACTGTAGGTTCCTGTGCCTGTGAAGTCACGGGAACCACGATCACGTTTTTCCCGGACGCCACCATTTTCACGGATACCACGGAGTTCAAGTTTGACCGCCTGACGACGCGCCTGCGGGAACTGGCTTTCCTGAATCCCGGCCTAGTCATTGAACTGATTGACGAGCGTGAAGCTCCGGCGCGCCGGGAAACGTTCTTCTATAAGGACGGCATTGTGGAGTTCGTTCGTCAGCTGGGCACGAACAAGGAAGTGATCAACGAGGACCCCATTTCCATTTCCGGCGTCCGGAAGGTGGAAGTGGAGTACGACGGCAAGAAGATGGAGGACGATGTTCTGGTGGACGTTGTGTTTCAGTACAACAACACGTATGAAACGAACATCCTTTGCTTTGCCAACTCCATTTACAACGGGGACGGGGGAACGCACCTTTCCGGGTTCCGCGGCGCCCTGACGCGCGTCATCAACGGTTACGCGAAGGCCAACGGCCTGCTGAAGGAAAAAGATCCCTCCCTGAGCGGCGAAGATGTTCGTGAAGGCCTGGTGGCGGTCATTTCCGTCAAGATGCCCAACCCGCGTTTCTCCTCCCAGACGAAGGACAAGCTGGTGAATACGGAGATTGAAGGCGTGGTGGGCAACGTCGTGTACGAGGAAATCAAGACGTACTTTGAAGAAAACCCGGCGATGGCCAAGAAGATCATTGAGAAGAGCATCACGGCCGCTCGTGCCCGGGAAGCCGCCCGCAAGGCGCGCGAAACAGTCCGCAAGAGCGCCCTCTCCATCGGCGGTCTGCCCGGCAAACTGGCAGACTGTTCCGACCGGGATCCCGCGAAGTGCGAGCTGTTCATTGTGGAAGGTGACTCCGCAGGCGGTTCCGCCAAGATGGGGCGCGACCGCCGCACGCAGGCTATCCTGCCCCTGCGCGGGAAAGTGCTGAACGTGGAAAAGGCCCGCCTGGACAAAGCCCTGGGAAGCAAGGAAATCCAGAACATGATTACGGCCATCGGCGCCGGAATCGGGGAAGGGGACGATGAAGCCTCCTTCAAACTGGACCGCGTGCGCTACCACAAAATCATCATCATGACTGATGCTGACGTGGACGGCGCCCACATCCGCACCCTTCTTCTCACTTTCTTCTGCCGCCACATGCCGCAGCTGGTGCGCGCCGGGTATCTGTACATCGCCCAGGCGCCCCTGTACCGCATCATCCGCAGGAAAAAGGAAGAGTACGTGCAGGATGACGTGGCCCTGAACCGCAAACTGATTGAACTGGCCGTCAATGACGTGACCCTGCGTTTCGCGGACGGTTCCCGTTCCTTCTCTCCCGAAGAGCTCTCCGCCATTCTGGAAACGCTGGTCAACCTCCAGCGTTATACGGAATCCATGCAGGCGCAGGGCGGTTCCCTGGAAGACCTGCTCAGCCACCGGGAGGCCAACGGGGAATTCCCGGAATTCCTGGTGAAGGTGCGCTGCGGCAATGAAGAGGAAATACTCTTCTTCCATGACATGGAGGCCCTGACCGCCTTTTCCGAGGAAAACAGGGACCTTTTCATCTTCGGCATGCCCTCGGAAGAGGAGCTGCTGGAAAATCCGCTTCCGGAACGGGAGGGGCCCAGCCGCCGTTCCATCACCCATGAACTGCATGAAGCCAAAGCCATCACGCGGGCCCTGGCCCGGCTGGCGGAACTGGGCATTCCGGGGAATATGATTGTCTCCATGGACACGCCCCTGTTTGAACTAGTGGAGGGTGAGGGGGACAAGGAAAAAGTAACTCCCCTGTTCTCCGTCATGGACATTCTGGAATCCGTCATCTCCATCGGCAAGCGCGGGGTGGAAATCACGCGATTCAAAGGGTTGGGTGAAATGGATGCCAAGGACCTGTTCAAGACGACGATGGACCCTGAACGGCGCGAGCTGCTCCGCGTCATCCTGAACGATGACAACGCCGTCAGGGCCGATGAAATGTTCACCATCCTGATGGGGGATGTGGTGGAACCCCGCAAGAATTACATCGTGGACCATGCCCTCAATGTCCGCAACCTTGACATTTAACCCCCGCACTCTCTTTCAGCACCATGGAAAATAATAGAATCAAACCGGTGGATGTAGCCAGTGAGCTCTCCACTTCTTTCCTGGACTACTCCATGTCCGTCATCATCTCCCGCGCCCTGCCGGACGTGAGAGACGGCCTCAAACCTTCCCAGCGGCGCATCCTGTACGCCATGAAGGAACTCAATCTGTCCCCTGGGGGCAAGACCCGCAAATGCTCCAAAATCGTGGGCGACACGATGGGTAACTACCACCCTCACGGGGATGCCGCCATTTACGGCACCCTGGTGAACATGGCGCAGGACTGGTCCATGCGGGATATTCTCGTGATCGGCCAGGGCAACTTCGGCACGCCGGACGGAGACCCCCCCGCCGCTGCCCGATACACGGAAGCCAAGCTCTCCGGTATGGGCGTGGCCCTGATGGCGGATTTGGACAAGGACACCGTGGATTTTGTTCCCACATACGACAATGAACACACGGAACCCACCGTGTTCCCCTCCGCTTTCCCAAACCTTCTGGTGAACGGCGGCACGGGGATTGCCGTGGGGATGGCCACCAACATGCCTCCGCACAACCTGGGGGAAGTGGTGGACGGCATTTGCGCCGTGATTGACAATCCCCACATGACTGTGGAAGAGCTGCGCCAGTACATCAAGGGGCCGGATTTTCCCACCGGGGGCGACGTGCTGGGCTTTTCAGGCATTGACAACTACTTCCGCACCGGGCGCGGCTCCGTGCGCATCCGCGGCAAGATAGATATGGAAGTAACGGATTCCGGCAAGGATCTTCTCATCATCCGGGAAGTGCCGTATGGCGTGAACCGCGCCGCCCTTCAGGAACGCATTGCGGAACTGTACAAGGATAAAATCCTGACGGATATTTCCGGCATCCGTGACCTTTCCGATGAGAAAACCTGCATTGAAATCGAGCTGAAGCGGGATGCCCGCCCGCAGGTGGTCATGAACCAGCTTTACAAGCTCACCTCCATGGAAACTTCCTTTGCGGTGAATATGCTGGCGATTCATGACAACCGCCCCAAGACGCTCGCCATGATGGACGCCATCAACTTCTATATCGAGCACCGCCGCGAGGTGGTCGTGCGCCGCACGCGCTATCTGCTGGGGGATGCGGAGAAGGATGCCGAGCGCCTGGAAGCCTTCCTGCTGGCCCTGCACCACATGGATGACTTCATTTCCATTATCCGGGATTCCAAAAACCGGGATGAAGCCCGTGAACGCCTGCAGAATTACACATTCTCCACGCAGACGGCGGAAAGCCTGGGCATCCTGATCCGTTCCCAGGCCTCCATCCAGGGGGACCGCTACGTCTTCACGGAACGTCAGGTGAACTCCATCCTGGATCTGCGCCTGTACCAGTTGACCGCCTTGGAAAACGACAAGATTTCCGGGGAATACGCGGAACTGCTGGTCCGCATCAAGGACTACCTGGATATTCTGGCGAACGAATCCCGCGTGCTGGGCATTGTAAAGGACGAACTGAAGGCGATTAAGGACAAGTACGCCACGCCGCGCGTCACGCGCATCATTCCCTTCTCCGGGGATATGGCCATTGAGGATCTCATCCCGAATGACACGATGATCGTCACCATCACGCACAGCGGCTACATCAAGCGCACCAACTCCGCGGAATACCGCGTGCAGGCGCGCGGGGGCAAGGGCGTGAAGGCTGCCACTACCAGGGGAGCCAAAAAGGATGCGGAAGCGGACTTTATCGAACACCTGTTCGCCGCCCAGAACCACGACTACCTGATGTTCTTTACGAACACCGGGCGCGTGTACGTGGACCGCGTGTATGAGATTGACGAAGCGGCGCGCAGCGCGCAGGGCCGCAATATCAAGAACCTGCTGGATCTCCAGCCGGAAGAAGCCATCGCTGCCATCCTGCGCCTGGAACGCCGGGTGGATGAAAAAGGCAATGACATTACCTTTGCGGAAGGCAGCGGCAATGTTGTTTTCGCCACGAAGGACGGCACGGTGAAGAAAACCAGCCTGAACGATTTCGCCAACTATCGCAAGGCCGGCATCATTGCCATTAATCTGGAGGAAGGCAACAGTCTGGTGAACGCGGAACTTACCAGCGGGGCCGATGAAATCGTGCTCGTCACGCATGACGGCATGAGCATCCGCTTCCCGGAAGAAGATCTGCGTACGCAGGGCCGCAACACCATCGGCGTTCGCGGCATCCGCCCGCGGGCGGGGGACTACGTTGTGGCCCTGGCCATTGTGGACCCGCAGAAAACCCTGCTGGTGGCTTCTGAAAACGGCCTCGGCAAGCGCACTTCCTTTGATGAATACCGCACGCAGGGCCGCGGCGGCACCGGCATCAAGACCATGAACTGCACGGATAAGACCGGCAAGGTGGTTTCCGCCACGGTCGTGTCCGACGAGGACGAACTGATGCTGATGACCACGGCCGGACAATCCGTCCGCATCAAGGTGGCGACCGTGCGTGAAACGGGTCGCGCCACCCAGGGCGTGAAGCTCATGACGCTGAATGAGGGCGAATCCATCCAGGACATTTCCATCGTCATTCCCGATGATGAAGATGAAGAAGCCCCGGCGGAAACGGAAGACGCGGGAGTCGGGGAAGTGTCCGGTGAAATGGAAGCTCCGGCGGAAGAGTAACATCCAGGTTTTCCTGCTCCGGCGTCATGCCGGAGCAGGGGGCTTCATGGGCCGTTTTTATGGAAGACCCCCTTTCATTGGAGCAATGTGCCGGACGTCTGGAACGGCGTGGATTTCGGAGTTTTGTAGTGCCGGGCCTGAGGGAGGCTGCGGAGGTGATGCGCGGCCTGGTGCGGGAGTTCAGGCCGTCGTCCGCTTCCTATGGGGATTCCATGACCCTGAAGGCTGCGGGCATTCTTGATGACCTGCACTCCAATCCGGACATTCAGTTCTATGACGGCTTTGTTCCGGGCATGGTGCGGGAGGAGAAATGGGAAATCCGCCGCCAGGGCATGACGGCGGACCTGTTTTTAACCGGCGTCAATGCCGTCAGCATGGAAGGGACCCTGCACTGGGTGGACATGGTGGGCAACCGTGTGGCTCCGGTGGCATTCGGACCCCGGCGTGTCATTTTGCTGGCCGGTTCCAACAAGCTGGTGGCCACGCCGGCAGAGGCCCGGGAACGCATCCGCCGCATTGCGCCCCTGAACGCCAGGCGGCATGAAGGGTTCAGGACTCCCTGCATGCACACCGGAATCTGCGCGGATTGTAATTCCCCGGACCGCCTGTGCAATATTCACATGTCCATTGTTAAATGCTTTCCCAAGGGAAGAATTTCCGTCATTCTGATGGAAGAACCCGGAGGACTTTGACCCATGCCTTTTCAAAACCGGATAGAAATCATGGCCCCGGCGGGGTCGTTTGAATCTCTGGAGGCCGCCTTGCAGGGCGGAGCGGACTCCGTGTACTTCGGAGTAGGAAAGCTGAACATGCGTTCCCGCGCCACAGTCAATTTTTCGGAAGAAGATTTGCCGGAAATCGTCGAGCGCTGCCATGAGGCGGGCGCCAAAGCTTATCTGACACTGAATATCATTGTGTACGATGAAGAGCTGGAGGCGGTGCATGCCCTGTGCGACGCCGCCCGGAAAGCCGGTGTGGATGCCGTCATCGCTTCCGACCTGGCGGTGATTTCTTATGCGCGTTCCATTGGGCTGGAAGTCCATATGTCCGTGCAGGCCAATGTCTGCAACATGGCCTCCGTCAAATTTTACGCGCAGTACGCGGATGTGGTGGTGCTGGCCCGGGAACTCACCCTGGCGCAAATCAGGCATATTATTGAATCCATCCGGAAGGAGGGCGTGAAAGGCCCCTCCGGGGAGCTGCTGCGGGTGGAAATTTTCGCCCATGGGGCGTTATGCGTGGCCGTGTCCGGCAAATGCCACATGAGCCTGGCGGCCTACAACTCCTCCGCCAACCGGGGGGCCTGCTTCCAGAACTGCCGCCGCGCCTACCGCGTGACGGATGAGGAAACGGGCAATGAACTGGTGATAGACAACAAATACGTGATGTCTCCCAAGGACCTGTGCACCATTCCGGTGCTGGACCAGCTTCTGGACGCGGGCGTTTCCGTGCTGAAGCTGGAAGGGCGCGGCCGTTCCTCGGATTACGTCAGGACGGTTACCTCCGTGTACCGGGAAGCCGCGCGGGCATGCCAGGACGGAACCTTTTCCGCGGACAGGGCGGAAGCGTGGATGAAACGGCTGGAATCCGTTTTCAACCGGGGATTCTGGCAAGGCGGCTATTACCTGGGCGTGAAGTGGGGGGAATGGAGCGGTTCCGCCAACAGCCGCGCTGTCCTGTTGAAGATCCACATTGCCAGGGTAGAGAACTTTTATAAGAAGAACGGGGTGGCGGCCCTGTTCCTGGAAGCCGGCGGCCTGTCCGCGGGGCAGACCATCCTCATAACAGGCCCCACTACGGGAGCCGTCCGCATGGAAGTGGCAGCCATGCGGAGGGAGACGGCAGAGGGCATGGAGCCCGTAAAAGCCGCTCAAAAGGGAGAAACCGTCTATCTGGCGGTTCCCGAACAGGTGCGCCGCCGGGACAAGGTGTACCTGCTGCGCCCCCGGATGCTGGAGGATGCCTGAATGTCCGGTTGTCCCTTTCTTCCTCTGCCTGCCTTTTCCAAAGACCGGGAATCGACGGCAGGATGATTTTAATTTTGCCGTTTCCTGCCCGGCTGGGCCGGCGGGGCGTCCGGCTTCAGCAGGGGGAGCTGGCTGAGCATGTTTCTGATCTTGATCGTCAGGCGCGGCATCGGCTCGGCTATCGTGAGGGCTGCCACTTCATAACGGGCGGCGATGTCGTTGATCAGACGGACCACTTCATGGAGTTTCATTCCTCCCGGTTCCTCTTCCACTCCCGCGATGATTTCAGCCGGGGTCTTTTGAAATTCACGTTTGGCTTCCGGTCTAGAAATCCGAATCAATTAAGTTATTCATTCATTGTCTGACGTTTGAGAGAAAATGCCGTAAAGTAGTCTTCCTATTGAATGAAAAAGAATTTCCCTGGCGTATTATTTTAAAACCGTATGCCATGCCTGATTATATTTCCTTTCTGCGTCTTTTTTCATGTTCCTGCGCCTTGCTGGGCGCAGGAATGCTCCACGCTTCCGGTTTGCAGCCCTGGTTGCGGGAGCTGGCCGTAATCCCTCCTGCGCCTTCCGCGAAAGAAAAGGATGCATGGATGCGGCAGGTGTGGACGCGGACGGCGGAGTATGCTGCTTCCCTTTCCGAGCCTGCTGCCGCTGACGATTGCGGGGATGCGATGGTTTTGCTGGTTCCCGTATTTCAGGCGTGGCCCGACGGGAAGGCAGCCGGCGCCGCGCTGGCGGAAATTCTTTCCGTTCCGGCAGAGAGTATTGGAGCCGTTTCTTCCTGGGATGACCTGGTTAAGCATCAGGAAGCCATTCAGGAACGAGTCCGTTTCCTCAGGCTGAAGAAGCTGGCGTCCTATTATGACTCTGCGGCCATCCGCCGCGCGGTGAAGAGAAACCGGGACAAGTACGGGGAACGGTACGCCGGTGCGGAAGGTTTCCTGGCGCGGCTGGATGAGTGGGAGAAGGAGCTGGGGCCTCTGGACCGGTGGGTGGAGCAGGCCGGGCCGGGACAGGCGGCCCTGCTGCGGGAGATGGTGGATCTGCGGAGAAAAGCCCTGATTGATGCCCTGCCGGAACAGAACGGCCTGAAGGCATGGGTGAGCGTGCGGCGTTTCAATCCGTCCGGGAAAAGTTCTTTCAATCATGACCGTCCGGCGAACTGGCAGGGTATTTCCAGCATGCCGGGGCCCGGGCGCAAATACCGCAGCGGCATTGTGAAATTTAACGGGGTTTCCTCTTCTTCCCCTGTGGAGCAGCTGCTGGCGGACGACCGCTGGGTCGGGCATCTGGATGTTGATTTTTCCGGGGAGAAGCTCATGTTCACCGGGAACGGATTCGGAAAGAAGGAAAACAGGCCATGGGACGTGTTTGAGCTGGATTTGAAAACCGGGAAAAAGGAATCCCTTACCGCGCATATGCCGGCGGATACGGACAGCTATAATTCCTGCTACCTGCCGGACGGCCGGATTATTTTCGTCAATACTTCCGGCATGCAGGGGGTGCCCTGCGTGGCCGGGGTGGATTACGTGGGCAACCTCCACCTTTACGACCGGGAAAAGAAAACGACCCGCCGGCTTACCTTTGACCAGGACAATAACTGGTTCCCCACCATGCTGCCGGACGGCAGGGTGATGTTCCTGCGCTGGGAGTACACGGAAAGCGCCCACTATTTCAGCCGTGTGCTGATGCACATGAATCCGGACGGCAGCGACCAGAAGGAATACTATGGTTCCAACTCCTACTGGCCCAACAGCTTGTTCAACGCACGGCCCCTCCCCGGCAGGCCGGGCATGTTTGCGGGCATTGTCAGCGGGCATCATGGAGTCAAGAGATTGGGGGAACTGGTCCTCTTTGACGTGAACAGGGGGCGCACCGCCACGGAGGGTGCCGTTCAGAAGATTCCGGGGTATGGAAAGCCTGTGGAGAACGTGACCAAAGATCAGCTGGTGCAGGGATTGAAGACTCCTTATTTCGCAGGACCTTATCCTTTGAATGACGAGTGTTTTCTGGCCGTTTCCTCCCCTTCCGGCGACCAGGGCGTGACCAATGTGGTCTGGTGCGACATATACGATAACATCGTTCCTCTCACGGCCTCCTCCTACTTCGTCTATGCAGACCCCGCGCCCCTGGGGCCACGCAAAAAACCGCCCGTGCTGCATGACCGGGTGAAGACGGAAAGCAAGACGGCTACGGTTTATATTTCCGACGTGTACCGGGGCCGCGCCATGGCCGGAGTGCCCAGAGGGGAAGCCAGGGCCCTGCGCGTGTTTATGTCCGAGTACAGCCCCCGCAATACGGGAAGCCACTATGCCATGGGCATGGAAAGCAACTGGGACTTGAAAGTGCTGTACGGCACCGTGCCCGTGAATCCTGACGGTTCCGCCATCTTCACGGCTCCCGCCTGTCAGCCTCTGACGCTTCAGGTGCTGGACGGGGAGGGGCGCGCCCTGGCGCTGATGCGGAGCTGGTTTACCGCCATGCCGGGGGAAACGCTCAGCTGCATCGGCTGCCATGAACGGCAGAACTGCGCTCCCCCCGCCAGGACCGTCATGGCTTCCCGCCAGAAACCCGCTCCTATCGTTCCATGGTACGGTCCGGCGCGCACTTTCTCCTTCATGAATGAAGTGCAGCCCGTACTGGATCGCCATTGCATACGCTGCCACACAGCGGAAAGCAAGGCCCGTGGAGGAGTGCCGGATTTCATGACATTGGAGGCCGTCAAGGGGGCTCCCGCCCCCGGTTCCGTCTCTTATTGGAACCTGCACCCCTATGTGCGCCGCAATGGCCCGGAGGGGAACTATCTGGGGCTGGCCCCCACGGAGTTTTTCGCGGATACGTCGGAGCTTTACCAGCTCCTTAAAAAAGGCCACCATGGCGTGGACATGCCGCAGGAGGACTGGAACCGCCTGGTCACGTGGATGGACATGAACGCCCCTTATCTGGGCGAATGGCCGGGAGAGCGCAATGAAGGGCTGCTGAAACGCCGTTATGACCTGCACGGCAGATTTTCAAGAGCGGAACGTAATTACGTGACGATGAAGGATTCCCTGTTCCGGAGAAGCGGCGGCGGTTCCATCCCTGACGCCGGGAACTCCATTACCCGCGCCGGAGAAAAGAGCGTTCCCGTTCCGGAACCGCGAAATGAAACGCTGACTGTGGATTTGGGGGACGGCGTGAACATGACGTTCCGCCGCATTCCCGCAGGGAAGTTCAGGATGGGGAATGAACGGGAAACACCGGCGGAACGTCCTGTTTCCACGGTGGGGATTGAAAGGCCGTTCTGGATGGGAGAGGCGGAAGTGACGCTGGAACAATACCGCCGCTTCGACCCGGAGTATGCTAACGGATGGTATGACATGCATTACAAGGATCAGGTGAAGCCCGGCTACGACATGGATGCCGATCCGCGTTTTCCCGTCATCCGGGTGCCTTGGGCCCGGGCCATGGAATTTTGCCGCTGGCTTTCCGGGAAAACCGGGAAAAAAGTGACCTTGCCTACGGAAGCGCAGTGGGAATACGCGGCCAGGGGGGGCGCGGATACGGATTTCTTCTTCGGGGAACGGGATGCGGATTTTTCCGCGTATGCCAACCTGGGGGACGTGACGCTGAAGGAGCTGGCCGTTTCCGGCGTGGATCCCAAGCCGATTAAAAATCCCAACCGTTTCTGGGACTTCGTGCCGAGGGATGAAACATACAATGACGGAAAGCTTCACCTGGCCCCCGTCAAGAGTTACAAGCCGAATGCCTACGGATTGTACGACATGATCGGCAATGCCGCGGAATGGACCCGTTCCGAATACAGGCCCTATCCCTGGAAGGAAGGGGACGGACGCAATGAAAGCCTGGATTCCCGTGTTCCCCGTGCGGTGCGCGGCGGTTCCTGGTATGACCGTCCCAGACGGGCCACATCCTCCTGGCGCTGGGGATATCCCGGCTGGCGTCCGGTGTACAACGTGGGGTTCCGGGTGATCATAGAAGACTGATTGTTGAAATTGCCATGAAACTGACAAAAATGTTCCGCGTCTCTGCGACTGTTCTTGGCTGTCTGCTGGTCCTCATTTCATGCAGGCAGGGGGAGGATGCCGCTTCCAGCCCTCTGGCTCCGGTGGATGTGAAGGTCGTTAATCACCTGGTTGCTGTGCTGGGGCATGAGAGCCGCGTGCTGGAACTGGTGGACCCTGCTTCCGGGGAAAAGGTGAAAAGCATCCGGCTGGCCCAGCCTCCCAACGGCATGGCCGTGGATGGCGCGACGGTTTATGTGGCGGAGGGGGGAGCGCGCGGAGTGGTGGAAGTAGTGGACCTGGAAAGCGGGGAATTGAAGCGTTCTTTTCCTGCCGGGCATACGCCCATGTCTCCTGTGCTGCGGGAAGGGAAGCTGTATGTGGCCTGCCGGTTTGATTCCCGCGTGCTGGAAATGGACGCCGCTGCCGGAACCGTGCTGAATTCCTGGAATGTCCCCCGTGAACCCGTAGTGCTGGCCGTTTCTCCGGACGGCAGGAAAATCTGGGCTGCCGGCCATTTGCCGGCCGGGGCTGCGGACGGGGATTTCACGGCTGCCGCGCTGACTCTGGTGGAAGACGGAAAAGCTGTCCATTTCCCGCTTTCCAACGGGACGCAGGGCGTGCGCGGCATGGCGATAAGCCCGGATGGACGTTATCTGGCCGTGGCGCATGTATTGAGCCGGTACCAGGCGCCTACCACGCAGCTGGACCGCGGCTGGATGAATACGAATGCCGTGACGGTTATCAATACGGACGAGCCGGACAAGCCTCATCCCGTTCTGCTGGATGACCCGGATGCGGGGGCGGCCAACCCGTGGGGCGTTTCTTTTTCCGGAGATGGCGGAAAACTGTTCGTGACGCATGCGGGGACGCATGAACTCTCCGTAATTGATTTCCCGGCCCTGCTGGAGCGCATGAAGCGGGAAGACCGGAGCAATGAGCCGGTTTCCGAAAGGCTTGGTTTCCTGCACGGTCTCCGCGCCCGGATCGCTCTGCCCTTGAACGGCCCGCGCTCCGTGGCCTCCGATGGGAAAAACGTTTATGTGGCCGGCTATTTTTCTGATTCTCTGGCGGAAATCTCCCTGAAGGATGCCCGCAAATCCAGGGCAATTCCCCTGAATGCCCCATTCCGGCCTTCCCGGGAAAAACTGGGGGAACGGTATTTTAATGACGCTTCCCATTGCTTCCAGGGGTGGCAGAGCTGCGCCACCTGCCACCCGGACGGCCGGGTGGACGGCCTGAACTGGGATCTGCTGAATGACGGCATGGGCAACCCGAAAAATACGCGCACCATGTTCCTTTCCCACCGGACGAGCCCGGTGATGACGCTGGGCGTCCGCGCCTCTGCGGAAGTGGCCGTGACGGCGGGTTTTGTGCACATCCAGTTTCTGGAACCTTCCGGTGAATTGGCGGAATGCGTGAATGCATACCTGAAAAACATGAAGGAAGTTCCCAGCCCGTTCCTGGTGGCTCATCTCCCTTCCAAACAGCAGACAGGGGGGGAGGGGTGCGCCCAGTGCCATGCTCCCGGCGTGGAACGGGGGGCTTTGTCCGAATCTGCCCGGAGGGGCAGGGAAGTGTTTAAAACAGCCGGGTGCGTGCGGTGCCACCCCCATCCTTACTTCACTAACAAGGAACTGGTGGCCACGGGGACGGCCACGGGGCTGGATGAAGGTAAAAGCGTTCTGGTGCCTTCCCTGGTGGAAGTGTGGCGGACCGCCCCTTACCTGCACGACGGCCGTGCGAAGACGATACGGGAAGCCATCACGACATGCAATCCGGGGGATCTCCGCGGGAAGACGAGTTCCCTGAATAACCGTGAACTGGAGGATTTGATCAATTACGTGCAGTCCCTGTAAAGGGGCGGGAGGTCATCATGACGGCGAAGGTACCTGAACGACTGGAATGGTCCGGAACAAACGGGGCGGAAGAACGCTTTTTCTGCATGACGGCGGAGCCGGGCGCGAGTTTTGAGGAAGAACTGCGTTCCCTGATGGCCAGGTACCGCAATCTGGGGGGCGGGGAAGAAGATGAATTCCTGCTGCGTTTCCATGTCAGCGACCCGGTGCGCCAGTCGGCTCCGCTGCGGAGGATAACAGGAGAACGGAATTCTTATGTTTCCATAGTTGGACAGCCCCCTGCGAACGGGGCCCGCGTGGCTCTGGAAGCCTGGCACATCGGCGGAATGCTGGGAAAAAGGCGTAGGGCGGAGCAGGGCGGAACGGTCGTGGAAGCCCTCCGCACGCATTACCGGCTGTTTCTGGCGGGCAAAGGGGAATTCTCCGCCCCGGACAGCTGCGGCCAGATGCGAGAGGAATTCCGCTGGCTGGACCGGATTGCCGCCTTACAGGGGGGAGCCGTGCCGGATTTGGTTCACCGCACCTGGATTTATTGCCGGGATATTGACAACAACTACCGGGGATTGGTGGAAGGCCGCAACGGATGCTTTGACCGTTACGGGCTGACGCCGGAGAGCCATTTCATCGCCAGTACCGGTATTGAAGGCTGTACGGATCTGCCGGGCCGCCTGCTGCATATGGACAGTCTGGGCATCGCGGGGCTGGAGCTTGGGCAGGTCCGGTACATGGAAGCGCCGGACTACCTGTCCCCCACGCATGTGTACCGGGTGGCCTTTGAGCGAGGCGTCCGCATCGTGTACGGAGACCGCTCCCATTATTTCCTTTCCGGCACCGCCAGTATTGACGCGGAGGGAAACATTGTCCATCCGGGGGACGTGGTGGGCCAGACGGCCCGCACCCTGGAAAACATGAGCGCCCTGATGGAAAGGAGCGGGGGAAGCCTGTCTGACCTGAAGCAGGCCGTAGTGTACCTGCGCGACTGGGCGGACCGGGAAACGGTTCGGAACCGACTGATGGACTCTCCGTTGGCTGCGGTGCCGCATGTGATGCTGAAAGCCCCTGTCTGCCGCCCCGGCTGGCTGGTGGAAATAGACGGAATAGCCGTCAATGGAGCCGGAGAACCTGCCTTTGCCCCATTGTAAATTCTGCCGTTCCAGGAACCGCGGCGCGCGGGCGATTTCCCTTGTTATCCTATGCACGGAAATGGTATCATGAAAGCGCATGACCTATCGCCTTAATACGGACCGTCTGGTATTTCTTTCCGTGCTGTTGTGGGTGTTGTTGCCGCCGGGCGTTTTTGCCTGGGAAGGTAATCCGCCGAGTCCGGATAATGTGCGGTGGCTGGAGCAGTTCTGTTCCAGCTACGTGCAGTTTCTGGCCCTGGGCGGCGTGTTGTGCGCGGTGATCGGTTTTGTGTGCGCCGTCCTGGTCTGGCTGGTGCATCGTCTGGACTGGGCGCGGAGTTTGAAAATCAGCGTGCTGTTTGTCATGTCCATCCTGTGCCTGGTTTTGTATGGCGGCTCGCTTTCCTTTGCCGTGTTTTATCTTCCCCTGGCCCTGATTAACCCCGCCGTGTATTGTTTCAGCGTTAGCAGGGTGGAATGAGAGTTCCTGGCGGCGACGGAGGGATGTTTTTCCTGGGGGGGGAGAAGAGTCTTCATAATTTTATTTTTGGCGTATCTTTTTGATTTTCAAAGATAGCAGGATTTGCCCCGGAGCCGTCCGCGGCAAAAACGGCTCCGGGTGTTTATGCTTTTATAAAGATTGCGGATGTAATGCGCGGATGCTCCAGTCACCGAATCCTTCCCCCTGGTTGCGTTCCGCCGCAAAACGTGCAAATACTGGTCGGAGCACGTCTGCGATTTCCTTTACGGGTACAGATTCCTGATAGATGAAGCCCAGCCTGTCTCCTCTTCTGGAACCGCCCATCCAGATATTGTACTTGCCCGGACCTCTGCCGACGAAAGCCAGTTCTGCCAGATATGGTCTGGAGCATCCGTTGGGACACCCGGTCATGCGGATGGAAATGTCTTCGTCCCATAGCCCCAGTTCTTTTAACTGCGGTTCCAGTTCATCCACCAGTTTTGGAAGCAGCCTTTCGGAGTCTGTAAGGGCCTGCGGGCAAAATGGCAGGCTGGTACAGGCGGAGGAATTGCGCCTGAGCCCCGAATCGTTGGGGAGAAGATTGTACTTCCCAATGATGGATTTGATTTGCTCGGCAGTATCCGGTGTGATGCCGTCAATGACCAGATTCTGATTACCTGTGATGAAAAAATCTCCTTGATGAATGGAAGCTATTTCATGAAAAGCGGTTTTGAGCTGTTGCCTGTTTGAATTCTGGATGCGGCCTCCTTCAATTTCAATGGTCTGGCGGCCAGGAACATCTGCGGCGTCTCCGTTCGTAGATAATGAAAAAGGTCTGGCCGCTTGAAGCGGAAATGGAAGGCGTGTTGCAAGTTCGTTAGTGAACCAGTCCAGCCCTTTGCCGGCAATGGTGTACCTGAGCCGGGATGTTTTTCTGTTGCAGCGGGTGCTGAATTCTTTATGGATCAAAAGCACCTGCCGGGCTACTTCCTCCACCTGCTCCGGGAAACAGAATCCGATAATATCCGCAAGGCGGGGGAAAGAACCGGGATTGCCGTAAGCATAGCCCATTCCTCCGCCGGCCAGGATGTCATATCCCAGGAGTTTTCCCTCTTTTTCAATAGCCACGAAGCTCAGGTCCTGGGCGTACACATCCACATCATTTTCCGGGGGAAGCGTAAAAGCGATTTTAAATTTGCGCGGCAAATAGCCGGGACCGTACAAAGGCTCTTCTTCCGCGCCCGAGTAGATCCGTTTGGCATCCAGCCATATTTCATGATAGGCGTGCGTCTGCGGTTCCAGTTTTCGGGAGAGTTCCCGGGCTTGATTGAAGACTGTCTCATGGATGCCGGAATCTTCCGGGTGCAGAGAAACCATGACATTGCGCGTGGCGTCCCCACTGGCGGCAATCGTGGTGATGGCCGCGTGGTGGATATCTTTCATGGTCTGTTTCAAGTCCTGTTTGACGACTCCGTGGATTTGAATGGCCTGGCGTGTCGTAAGTTTAAGGGTGCCGTTGCCGAATTGGTCGCTTAGCGTTTCCGCGGCCAGCCATTGGCTGGGCGTCATGCGGCCCCCGGGGAGGCGCAGCCTCAACATGAATAACCAGTTTCTTTCCTGTCCGTTTTTCTTCCGGATAAGCCGTTCATCCCGGTTATCCTGCTGGGTAATCCCGTGAAATTTCAAAAGAAATTCTTCTTCGGACGGGAAATGGGTAATGCTGTCGTCATGGAGGAGGTCAGAGATGTTTCCTCTGAGGAAATCGCTTTCCTCCTTGATTCGTTCGTTGGATGTGTATCCTTCTTTAGTCATGATATTTTCTGTTGGTTAAGCTAAATTAGTCCCCCAGCGTCTGTAGATGGCTTGTTCCAGGGGGGAGAAGATGAGTTTGTCTGAGAGCAGGCCTATGAGAATAATAACGAACATGATGCCCATGACCTGCTCCATGGAATTGAGTTCTCTTCCGAAGTGCAGGAGCTGTCCCAATCCCAGTCCTGTCAGGATGGGAACAAAAATTTCTGCGGACATCAGGGAGCGCCAGGAAAAGGCCCAGCCCTGCTTCATGCCGCTGACGATGAATGGAGCAGAGGCCGGAAGCGTGACAAAGAGCAGCGTGTAGGCAGAGCCGGCTCCCATTGTCCGTGCTGCGCGGGCATAAATCGGAGGGACGTTGGCAAGTCCATTTTCTGTGGCCAGTATGACCGACCAGACGGTGCCCATGACAACGACGAACAGGATGGCCGCTTCTTCCTGGCCGAACCACAGGATAGCCAGAGGGACCCAGCAAACGCTGGGAAGCCCTTGAAATCCCAATGCCAGAACTCCGATGGTGTTTCTCATTAGCTGGAAGCGGGCAGATAAAAGTCCTGCCGGAATTCCGATGGAGATTCCGGCCAGGTACCCCAGGAGCAGTCTCCGGATAGTAACGACCGTAGCGGCCCAGAGAGAGTTGTCCCTGATTGCTTCTTCAAGATAGCCGCTTATGGCGGAAGGCGCCGGGAATAGGAAAGGCCTCCACCAGCCGGATAGAGAACCGTATTCCCATATAGCCAAGGCCAGCAAGATGAATACTGAGGATTGGAGAATATTTTTTATGGAAGGGTGCATGATGTTTGTGCGTCTTGTTTTTCTTCTGCGGTTCTGGAAATCGATTTTAATGCCCGTGTGATGTTTGAAGATAGACGGGCCACTCCCGGATCATTGATTTGGCGCGGGCGCGGCAAACGAATGCAGAATTCTCCGCAAATACGTCCAGGGTGGGATGAAAATAAGATGACTCTGTCTCCCAGGCATACGGCTTCCCGTACATTATGAGTGACAAAGACGACGGTAATTCCATGCCCGGCACAAATGGCCTGGAGATCCGCATAAAGTTGATCCCTGGTCATGGCATCCAATGCGGCGAAGGGCTCATCCATCAGGAGAACCCTGGGACGCAATGCAAGGGCCCGGGCTATGGCTACGCGCTGTTTCATTCCTCCGGAGAGTTCATGGATACGGGCATGAGTAAAGTTGTCCAAGCCTACTGATTTCAGGTTTTCCAAAGCTATTTGGAAGCGTTTTGCGCGGGGAATTCCGGTAAATCGGAGACCGAATTCTACGTTGTGCAGCACGTTTAACCACGGGAACAGGGCGAAATCCTGAAAAACGACTGTCCTGTCCGGACCAGGACCTGAGATTATTTCTCCATCATAGGAGATGCTTCCCGTATCCGATTTGATCAGACCGGCGATCATATTCAGCAGAGTTGTTTTGCCACAACCGCTTGGACCTACCAGGCAGATGAATTCTCCTTCCCCTATGTCCAGATTGGCGGAAGAAAGCGCCAGAAGCGATTTTTTTCTGGAAAAATAACTTTTGGAAACGTTTCGTATGGATAATCTACTCATGGCTGGGATTATTTTTATCATTCCGGATGATGCCTTCGACACGGGGAAGTTCCTTGTAAAATCCAGTCCGTACCGTATCCTTGGCAAATACTTGGAGCTTTTCTTCGGATATTTTATTCGTGAAAACTAACCTGGGCCATGCATGGAGAATTAAAGAGGGATCAATGCTGGAACGGGTGAGTTCCTTCAGTTCTTCTACGACAATTTTTTGAGCTTCCTGGGGATGTTCGATGATCCAGAGAGTGAGTTCTCTGTGAGCTTCAATAATGGCCTGCGCCACGTCCGGCTGTTTTTCCAGAATCCTCTTTTGGGCTGTCAGAACAGTAGTTACGGCATCCGTTTCAAGAAACAGGAGCTTGCCTCCGGCTTCTTTTTCCAGGCGGCTAATCCATGGTTCTACAGTCCAGGAGCCGTCCAGTTTGCCTTGACGAAAGAGAGATATCTGTTCCGGATTGGGGGTAGGAAGTATGCTTGCGTCTCCTCCGGATTGAGTGACTGCTACGCCTCCCAGGGCCAACCATGTCCGGCAGGCTATATCCTGAGTATTGCCCAATTGGGGGGTAGCGATGATTTTTCCTTGAAAGTCTTTTTGTGTCCATGCTCCGGAATGGGGAGGAACGACCAGTCCGGCCCCTCCCTGTACGGCTCCCGCTACTATTTGCAGGAGAGTTCCGTTGGATTTGGAATACGCATTAATGGCAGGGCCCGGACCAACGTAGGTAAAATCCAGGGAATTGGCGAACATGGCTTCCATGGCACTGGGGCCGGCGTTGTAAGCATACCATAGAATGGAGATGTTTTTCCCCGTCCGTTCAAAGATGCGTTTTTCAAACCATCCCTCCCTCGTTCGGCTGAAATGCCTGGCAACCAACCCCTGGACATGGGTTACGTTGGGGAAAAGGCCAAAGCGTATTTGATCCTGCCGTTCGGATGCTTCCCGACAGGATGCCAGAAAGGCAGGGGACAGGAGGGCGCCAACGCAGAGCAGCGTGTTTACTGCAAGAGGCAAAATCTTCATGAAATGAGGGAGCAGGTGTTTGGATGGGATAAAATTAAAATTCCACATAGAGAGTGCGCGCCAGAAGAGACGCAGTATTTTCATTCGCTTCTGCGGGGGGAAGGATGCGGTCTGCCGTTTCTGGCGCGGAGACGACATTCCCAAGCCAGATGCAGTAGGCTCCCTTTGCTTTTCTGGGCAGGACGGGAAGGCCCGGCAGCGCTGCAATGCTCATGAGCCCCGCTTCGGCCAGCAGGCCTGAGGCATTGACGATTTCTCTGGCGGATCTGCCCCATACGCCTTCCGCCTTAAAATCCAGACCGTAGGTATGAGCCTTGAGCCGGTGGAGTTCCCGTTCCAGCTGTTTGGCGAAGCTGCGTGCTAGGTCGCTGTCTTCTCCCGCTACGTAAATTTGTTTTCCGCCATGCCCGAAAGTTTCCATGCGTTCATCGCTTGAGACGAATGTCGGGAGTTGTTCCTGTTCTTTTTCAGGAACCTTATCTATGTGAGAGGGACGGAGCATTCCTGCTCCCGCCGTGACGTTATTCAGCGGGTCAATCAGGATGAAAGCTCCTCCGGAGCGGTTATCCCGGTAATAATCATAGAACAGGGGAGAAGCGGTTTCCAGAACGATGCGGCCGACATGGTTCAGAGGAAGCTGCGTTGCATGGCGGCTTTCCAGTGTATTGACGTCTATGTCGTACTGGAGTTCTGCTATCCGCCCCTGGATATTTCTGCCCGCATGGCGTATAATGTATTTGCCTCCGGGAAGAAGGGGTTTTTCAGACATCCAGATGACACGGGCTTCCAGCCGATCCTCGATATGGGGGAGATTCCCTTTTTTGACGATCATGTCACCGCTGCTGATATCTATTTCATCCTCAAGTTCCAATACGACGGACTGGGGAGAGAATGCTTCTTCCAGGTCTCCGTCCGGAGTAACAATCCTTCTGATCCGGCTGTTTTGAAACGAAGGCAGCGTCACGATAGGGTCCCCCCGGCGGATGGAGCCGGAAGTAATGGAGCCGGCGAACCCCCGGAAATCGAGATTGGGGCGTATGACTGTCTGTACCGGAAAGCGGAAATCCCGGAGATTCCTGCTGTCGCTGGCATCCAGCGTTTCCAGGATGGAAAGCAGATGATCGCCTTGGTACCAGGGCGTTTTTCCTGTTGTTTGCGTCACATTTTCCCCTTCAATGGCGGAAATGGGAACGAAACGAACATCCGGGATATTCAACTGTTGCGTGAAGCTTCCGAATTCTTCTTCAATCTTCCGGAATTTTTCTTCAGAGTAATCCAAAAGATCCATCTTGTTGACGGCTACGATGAGGTGCCGTATTTTCAGAAGGGAGGCGATGAACGCATGCCGTTTCGTCTGTGTGAGTACTCCGTGGCGAGCATCAATCAGAATGATGGCCGCGTCCGCCGTGGAAGCTCCGGTGGCCATGTTTCGGGTGTATTGTTCATGTCCGGGGCAGTCGGCAATGATGAATTTGCGGCGGGGGGTGGTGAAGTACCGATAGGCTACATCAATGGTTATTCCCTGTTCCCGTTCCGCTTTAAGGCCGTCCAGCAACAGGGCGTAATCAATTTTACCTGCCCCAGCGGTTCCATTTTTTTCACTGGCTTTGCGCAGCTCTGCCAGCTGGTCGTCAAAAATCAGTTTGCTGTCATAAAGGAGGCGTCCGATGAGTGTAGATTTCCCGTCGTCCACGGAACCGCAGGTAAGTACGCGCAGCAGGCTTTTATTTTCGTGTTCGTTCAGGTATGAGTCGATGTCCATAATGGTAAAAATAAGAGGTGTCGTCAGAATGGTTCATAATAGGGGTTAAAAATATCCTTCTCGTTTTTTCTGTTCCATGGAGGCATCTCCGTCGTGGTCAATGATACGGGAAGAACGCTCGCTCAGCCTGGTTTCCAGCATTTCCGCCACAATCTCTTCTACTGTGCGGGCTGTAGATTCTATGGCTCCGGTTAAAGGGTAACAGCCCAGTGTGCGGAAACGGACGGTTCTCATTTGCGGTGTTTCCCCCGGCTTCAAAGGCAGGCGGTTGTCGTCCGCCATAATCAGGGATCCGTCACGTTCCACAATGGGACGGGGTTTGGAAAAATACAGGTCTACAACCTGTATTTTTTCCAGGCGGATGTATTGCCAGATATCCAGTTCCGTCCAGTTGGACAGAGGAAAGATACGGACGCTTTCTCCCGGATTGATACGACCGTTATAAATGTTCCATAATTCCGGCCGTTGATTTTTTGGGTCCCATTGGTTGAATTTATCCCGGAAAGAGAAGATTCGTTCCTTGGCCCGTGATTTTTCTTCGTCGCGGCGGGCGCCTCCGAATACGGCATCATATTTTCCTGCGGTCAACGCCTGAATCAATGCCTGTGTTTTCATAATATCCGTGTATTTGCGGCTGCCGTAAGTAAAAGGATTAACGCCGGCGGCAATGCCCTCCTGGTTACTGTGGACAATCAGATCCAGATCATTTTCCTGAACGAATCTGTCCCGGAATTCTATCATCTCGCGAAATTTGAATGTGGAGTCTATATGAAGAAGCTTGAATGGGAGTCTGCCCGGATAGAATGCCTTTTTGGCTAAGTGGACCAGTACAGAGGAATCTTTCCCGATGGAATAAAGAAGTACGGGATTTTCAAACTGGCTGATGGCATCCCGGAAAATGTGAATGCTTTCTGCCTCCAACTGCTTTAGCTGGCTGAGTCTGTAAATGCTGTTCATTTTATATGTTTTTGGTTATCAATGTCTTGGTTTGCGATGTAAACCGCACTCCCTGTGTTCTTTTTTTTCCCACCACCATCGTCCGTCGCGTACATCTTCCGTCCTCTTGACAGATCTTGTGCAGCAGGCGCACCCGATACTGGGGAATCCTGCATCGTGAAGAGGATTGTAGGGAACGCCGTAGGCGCGGATATAGTTCCAGACATCTTCTTCTGACCAGTTGGCCAGTGGGTTGATTTTGATGATGCCGTTCGCCTCATCGTTTTCTGTGATATGAAGCCCTTTCCGGGTGATGGACTGAGTGGAGCGTAAGCCGCAGATCCACGCTTTTTTCCCGGCAAGTAGTCTTTCCAGAGGGCGCAGTTTACGGATATTGCAGCATTCGTGACGGTATTCCATACTGTTGCGGAACAGATTGACGCCTTTGTCCAGAATCATGTTTTCCACTTCTTCCGCTACCGGAAAATAAGGAATAATGCGAATGCCGTATATTTCCTCCGTTCTTGCCCAGAGTTCATAGGTTTCCGGAAACAAGCGCCCCGTGTCCAGAGTCGCCAGAGGAATATTCAGACCAAGATGGGAGATCATATGGGTGAGCACTTGGTCTTCTGCCCCGAATGATGTAGCAAAAACAAGGTTTCCTTCGTATTGCGCTGCGGCTTGTCGCAACGTGTCTGTAGCGGTTGGGGAATGAGCGTTCATGAATGTTGGAGCTGGTTGGAGGTGGATAGCCGTATCCGGTAGAAAAGAACGGGATGTCAAATGAACAGAGGAGTTGAGTAGTACCGATCCGCTGAATCGGGGAGGATCACTACTACATTTTTCCCTGTGTTCTCTTTTCTTTTAGCAACCTGGACGGCCGCCCATAGGGCAGCTCCGCTGGAAATCCCAGTCAGAATGCCTTCTCTGACACCCAATTCTTTAGCTGTGGAAAAGGCATCTTCGTTGGAAACTGTGATGACTTCATCATAGATATCCGTATCCAGGGTTTCTGGGATAAAGCCGGCTCCTATTCCCTGAATTTGATGGCTTCCGGCCTGGCCGGCGGATAATACGGGGGAATCTGCCGGTTCCACGGCAATGACGGTGATTCCTCCGGGTTTGCGTTCCTTGAGCAGTCTGCCTATGCCGGTTATTGTTCCCCCGGTGCCTACTCCGGCTACGACGATATCTACTTCTCCGTCCGTATCTTCCCATATTTCAACACCTGTTGTTTCATAATGGGCTCTGGGATTGGTCGGGTTGGTGAATTGACTGGGAATGAAGGAGCCCGGAGTGGCGGCCGCCAGATCCT
Organism: Akkermansia sp. UNK.MGS-1; assembly: GCF_000980515.1. Lineage (NCBI taxonomy): Bacteria > Pseudomonadati > Verrucomicrobiota > Verrucomicrobiia > Verrucomicrobiales > Akkermansiaceae > Akkermansia > Akkermansia sp. UNK.MGS-1. Next base: position 114,825 of record NZ_LBCB01000007.1, read on the forward strand.
GGGCTTTGGCGATGGCTCCTTTCATCCCTTGGCTGTCTTCTGTCAGGACAATATCGGCTCCGTAGGCTTTTAGAATATTTCGTCGTTCAACGCTCATGCTTTCCGGCATGGTAAGAATGATGCGGTATCCCCGGGAAGCGGCAATAGCCGCCAGGCCAATGCCCGTGTTGCCGCTGGTTGGTTCAATGATGACGGAACCCGATTGGAGCTGGCCCGATGCTTCTGCCTCGTTGATCATGGCGAGTGCGATACGGTCTTTCATGCTTCCTGCTGGATTCAGGTGATCCAGCTTGAGCAGGAGCCGGGCATTCAGACGATGTGCCTGGGCATAATTCCTTGGCTCCAGAAGAGGTGTTTTCCCGACCAGTTCCGATATGGAGGTGTAAATGTTCATCGTGACGTGCTTTACAGGGATAGATTTAGATTTCTTTTGTATTCCGATAGGAATAATAGGGATTAGTTACTCTTATCCTCCGGAAGTGTCAATATGAATCAAAGAATATGAAATATTATTTTATTATTTGTGTTTTTATGTAAATAAAAATGGTAGAAGAGCTGGGAATGGACGGCTGTAAAATTTCAGAGATTGAGAGTAAAAGGCCGGTTTTCTCCGTTTTCAAGCTATTGGCCGTGAAGGTGAAAGGATGCGTGCGAGGGGCAGATGCCTTGTTTCCTTGCCTTCCTGGAGCATGCAGTTGTATTGAGTCTCTCCGGTTGACGTTATGAATTATTCCTTTTCCCGGAGAGTAATTGTGGCGCTGGGAAAACTGTTTGTTTTGCCCCATTCCATCCTTTGCCGCATATCCCTGGAATGTTTATTGCCTGTATGCTGATAATTTGGCAGTTGTGATTATTTGAAGGATGGTGTGCAAAAACACAGCTGTTGAGAAGATGAGCCGTTAGGACTTATGGGGGAAGCCTCTGACGCACGAAATTCGGATCATGCTGTTCATCATGATCTTTGTATGGGCAACAGGGAATCGCCGTGCGGGCAGGAATTGTTTTATTTTTCTTTTCCGTGGCGGATGTCCGTGGCTTCCTTCAGGAAGACGACGGTGGCGGCGATGGTTTTGGCAATGTCTCCGATACGTTCCAGAGAACGGATAATGAAGAGAAGATTGACGTTGAGGGCAGGGGCTCCCGCCCGTTCGGGGCAGACCAGAAGGGCCAGCGCTTTGCGATGGGCTTTGTCCAGTTTTTTGTCGCGCAGGCGTATTTCCCTGGCGGCGTCCACATCCTGCGTTTCCAGACACCGGGCGGCGTCTCTGAATTCGGATACGGCCATTTCCAGCAGAGGGAGCACAATATCCGGGGAGAGGGATTCCTGATGCCTGATGGAGGCCTTGGCATGCTTGGCGATACCCGTTATTTCCTCCATGCATTCCTGGAGCTTGTCTCCGCATCGGGAGAAGGTGATGACGAGCCTCAGGTCGCGTCCCAGCGGATGGAACTGGGTGAGTACGGAGGAGCAGAGGGAGAGAACCTGCCGGGTTTCTTCCTGCAGCGGGTCGCTGTCCGCAATGATGCTGTTGGCCCCGTCGCTGTCCGGGCCGGAAATGACCCGTTCCAGAATGTCCATGTATTTCAGCAGGCTTCCGCAGATGGCATTGACGCGGAGGCGGATAGCGTTCAGGGCCGCGTCGTAGTGGGGGAGGATGTGATTGCCGGGGGATGTCATGAGGAGAATGGTTTGGAATGGGCTTTTAGCTGAAACGGCCCGTAATGTAGGCTTCCGTTTCTTTTTCCGTAGGATTGGTGAAGATTTGGGACGTTTCCCCGTATTCCACCAGGCGGCCCATGTACATGAAGGCGGTCCGGTCCGCGATGCGTGTGGCCTGCTGCATGTTATGGGTGACGATGACAATGGTGAGTTCTTTTTTCAGGTCTTCCATCAGGTCCTCTATTTTTAAGGTGGCGATAGGGTCCAGGGCGGCGCAGGGTTCATCCATCAGCAGGATCTGGGGGCGGTTGGCAATGGCGCGCGCGATGCACAGCCGCTGCTGCTGGCCGCCGGAAAGGCCGTAGGCGCTTTCATGCAGCTTGTCTTTCACTTCATCCCACAGGGCGGCTCCCTTCAGGCTTCGTTCCACGGTTTCGTCCAGTTCCGCGCGCCTGTTGCGGCCGGCCACACGGAGGGGAAAGACGATGTTTTCGTAAATGCTTTTAGGGAAAGGGTTGTATTTCTGGAAGACCATGCCTACGCGCTTGCGCAGGGAGATGACTTCCACGCGCGGGTCATACAGGCTGGTGCCGTCAATGCGGATATCCCCCTGGTGGCGCACGTCCGGGACCAGGTCGTTCATGCGGTTGATGTTGCGGAGCAGCGTGGATTTTCCGCAGCCGGAGGGCCCGATGAGGGCGGTTACCCGGTTGGTTTCAAAGGTCATGCCGATGTTGAAGAGAACCTGTTTGCTCCCGTAAAAGAAGGAGAAGTCTTCCACTTCAATGATAGGCTCGTCGTCTGCGGAGGCTGGTTCAGTCATGGGATGATGAAGGAGAATGGGGTTAGAAGCTGGAGGCCGCGTATTTTTTGCGCAGGCGGTTGCGGATGAGGATGGCCGTGAGGTTCATGACCACCACCAGCAGGATGAGGAGCAGCGTGGTGGCGAAAACCATGGGCTGGGCGGCGTCCGAGTCCGGAGACTGGAAGCCCACGTCGTAGATATGAAAGCCCAGATGCATGAATTTGCGTTCCAGGTGGATGAAGGGGCCTTCCCCGTCAATGGGCAGGGAGGGGGCCAGCTTGACCACTCCCGTGACCATGAGTGGGGCTACCTCTCCGGCGCCACGGGCCATGGCCAGAATGAGGCCGGTCATGACGCCCGGCAGGGCGCTGGGGAGGATGATGCGTTTAATCATCTGCCATTTGGAGGCCCCGCAGGCCAGGGCCGCCTCCCGCAGCCCGCGGGGGACGGCGGAGAGTGCCTCCTCCGTGGAGACGATGACTACGGGCAGCGTCATCAGGGCCAGTGTGAGGGATGCCCACAGGATGCCGGAGGTCCCGAAAGTGGGCGTGTTGTCCACAGCCAGCTTTTTCCAGTAGAAAAGTTCGTCGATGCTCCCTCCCAGATAGTAAACGAAGAAGCCGAGGCCGAAAACGCCGAAGACGATGGAAGGCACGCCCGCCAGGTTGTTCACGCAGATGCGCACGGCCTGAACCAGAGTCCCCTGTCTGGCGTATTCCCTCAGGTAGATGGCTCCGATGACCCCCACGGGCGTGACCAGCACACTCATGAGCAAAGTCATGATGAAGGTGCCGAAAATGGCGGGGAAGATGCCGCCCTCCGTGTTGGCCTCCCGTGGATCATCCGTGATGAAATGGTACAGGCTGTGGAGGAAGATGCCGCATTTTCCGAAGAATCCCAGGTCATTCGGCTGGTAGCCGTAAACGATTTTATCCATGCGGATTTCTTTCTTTTCCCCGTCTCCCAGGGCATACACAAGAGAGTCTCGGCCCTGTTGAGCCCTCAGTCTGGCTGCTTCCGCGGTGTACCGGGCGTATTCGGCATTGAGCTGTTCCTCTTTGGCGCGGAGCCGGTCCAGTTCACCGGCCGGGTCGTCCATATCCGTGAGAATGGGGTTTTTCCTGGGGACGGCCGTACGCTGTCCATTTTCTTTCCGGATGTCGTAGGAACGTTCTATGGCCTTGATATCCCGTCTGGCGTCCGCCAGACGGGTATTGACGGAGCCGATGTCCCTGGTGTCAATGGTTTTGACCCTGTCCCTCAGGTCTGTTTCCCGGTCCAGCACGCGGCGGAAAGCCTCCATGAATTCCGGTGAGGCGGCGGGGATGGTTTCTCCGGAGGCCAGCTTGAGTTCCAGAGGTTTGACCAGGGCTTTCCCTCCCTCCATGCGTTCCAGGCACAGAAGGCCTTTGGGGGTGGCGGAGGCAGTGACATTGTGCGCGTCCACATAGCGGTAGGATTGTCCATAGGATTCCTTGCTGCCGGTGAAAAGCTGGTATTCCCGCACGTCTTTGGCTGTGGAGCCGGGATGGGCGGGGTCTGCGGGGACGTGGCGCGTCTGGTCCTTTGTGATGCCGGCGTACAGGACAAGCGGTTGTTCTTCTTTTGAAGAAGGGGCGAGCGTCAGTTCATGGATAGTTTTGGGCCAGAAGGCCTCCAGACCGTTGAAGACGATGATGCCCAGCAGGCCGAAAATCATGATGAGGCCCAGGGAGAGCCCGATGGAGGCGAGCCAGATATTGACTTCCCCCAGGGGGCGTTTGGGGGCGGGCGGAAGGCTGAAGTCCTGTTTCATGGAAGGTGGATGGATGGGAGGGAAAGGGATGGATGGTTCACACGACGTTGAAGCGTTTGCGGAGACGCTGGCGCACTATTTCCGCCAGAGTGTTCAGAATGAATGTCATGGAGAAGAGGATAAGGCCGCCCAGGAAGAGGACCCGGTAGTGGGTGGAGTCCTGCGCCGCCTCCGGCAGTTCCGTGGCGATGTTGGCGGAGAGGGTGCGCATGCCGTTGAAGATATTCCAGTCCATGATGGGGGTGTTTCCCGTGGCCATCAGTACGATCATGGTTTCCCCCACGGCTCGGCCCAGACCTATCATCAGGGCGGAGAAAATGCCTGCGGAAGCCACCGGAAGAACAACGGTGCGGACCATCTGCCAGCGGCTGGCCCCCAGAGCCTCCGAGGCGGCGATGAGGGAAGGGGGGACGTTGCTCAGGGCGTCCTCGGAAATGGTGAAGATGACAGGGATGACGGCAAAGCCCATGATGAATCCAACCACCAGGGAGTTGCGCTGTTCATAGGGCATGCCGAAGCCGTTGCGCCACAGGTCTGCGAAACTGGCGGCCTGGAAGTCCCCGTCTCCCCACAGGCCCATGACGCTGCGGCAGAGGCTGATGAGGGGCTGTTCCAGCCAGTAGCCCAGGTATTCCCAGCAGAACCAGGCGCAGAGCAGGATGACGGGGGTCATGACGATGTATTCCACACCGCGGCTGAATTTGTTGCGCCAGGCTGCGGGCCGGGTGGTCCAGAACCATGCGATGAGGGCCGCCAGGCCGGGAATGAGGACGGCCATGCAGAGCAGTGCGGGGACTTTGTCTTCCATTCTGGGGGCCAGGTAAAGGGCGCCGAAGAAGCCCAGTACTACGGAAGGAAGGGAGGCCATGATTTCCATGACGGGTTTTACCACCCGTTTGACGGCAGGGGCCATGAAGTGGGCCGTGTAAATGGCGGCCGTGACTGCTACCGGGACGGCGAAGACAAGGGCGTACAGGGTGCCTTTCAGCGTGCCGAAGACCAGGGGCATCAGGGACAGCTTGGATTCATAATCATCCGTGCCGCCCACGGATTGCCAGAGCCATTTGGGAGAATCGTACCCCTCATACCATATTTTCCCGACCAGGGCTTTGGCGCCGGCTTCCGGGTGTTTGTCTTCCAGAGAGAAGAAATGGATGTTTCCTGATGGGTCCACGGCAATGGCGGCGTTGAATTCCGTATTGGCGGCCAGTTGGACCGGAACGAATTCCAGAGGTCCGCTGTTCCAGCGGATGTCGGCCGTGGTTCCGTAGCAGAGCCTGAGTTCCCGCGGAGTGGAGACCAGGAAGGAACGGTTGATGCCGGATGCCGCGTAATGCTGCACCGGACCGTCCATGGGAGAGAATTGCCTGGTCTGGCCGAAGAGGCGCAGGGAAGTGCCGTCCGGGCGGGAATGGGGATAAAGGCTGAAAATCTTAAGGCTTCCCCTGTCGCCTCCTATGACCAGGGACATGTCTCCGAAAAGCCAGTTGACGGAAGTCATTTTTTCCCCTTTCCCCAGCGGGGTCGGAATCATCTGGCGTCTGACCCATGTTTCCCCATCTTCATCATAGGAGAAGTAAAGAAGTTTGTCCGCGTCCGTAGCGATGACGAGGCTGTCTCCGGAGGCTCCGGGCAGCATGGCCGTGGGGCGGCCTTCCAGCTGGTCCGTCAGGTCATGGAATCCGGAAGGCGCCAGTTCTCCCTCATGAAGCAGGGAGCGGGATTCTTCCAGCGTCATCAGCAGGAGGCGCGTGCCCTGTTCCGTCTCCACGGTTGCGGTAAATATTTTCCGTTCTCCCGCGTCCGCATAGGCTATGCCGGATATTTTGCCGGGGACGGAGCCGTTTTCCGTCAGGGGGTAGAGAGGGCCGGCCTCCGCTCCGGCTTTGTCCGGGCCGTGGGCATTCGTCCGGCCGTGGACGTTGAGTCCGGAATGAACATGGATGAGGCCCACCTTGCCGGATTCCGTGGCGATGGGGTAGGCGGTAAGGGATGTGTCATAGGAATGGGCGCAGACGGTTTCGCCGTCCGGCAGGGAAACGGGAACGGAGGACAGGTTCCCGGTAGTTTTGTCCAGGAAGAAGATGTTTTTCCCGTTGCCGTAGACAAAGGGAAGCGTGCCGGAAGGGTCCAGGCCCCAGGTTCCCGGAACCGGAGAGGAGGGCGCGGGGTGCTGCCGTTCTTCCACGTCCGCGCTCTGGAAGAGAGGAATCGTAACGGCCAGCAGGAAGAAAAGAATGCCGAAAACGGCTACAATGACGGTGAATCCTCCGCCGATGATGGTTTTGGTCATGATGCGGTCAAACCACAGCGTGGTTTTTGCCACCTGAAAGCGTTCCGGAACGGGTTTGGGCTTTCTGGAAGGTGTGGGGGAGGGAGCATTGGAACTCATGACGGCAGAGAGGAGAAGTTGGAGGGCAGGACTCCGGCGGGCGGGCCGGAGTCCTGCCCCGGCATGTGTTTACGGCACGGGAAGGGAGTGTTTATTCAATGCTCTTGAGCACTTCTGCGCTGACTTTGGCGGGAATCGGGTAATAACCGTCCTTGGTCACGATTTCCTGGCCGTCTTTGGATACGATGAATTTGATGAATTCCCTGGTCAGGGTGTCCAGGGGTTCTCCCGGTTTCTTGTTGACGTAAATCAGCAGGTAACGGGAGAGCGGGTATGTTCCGTTGATGCAGTTATCGTAGGAAGGCTGTACCGCCGCCTTTCCGCTTTTTTCCGCCAGGGAGAGGGTTTTTACGCCGGAGGTGACGTATCCGATGCCGGAATAGCCGATTCCCTGTTCGTCGGAACTGATGCCCTGCACGACGGCGGAGGAACCGGGCTGTTCCTTCACGGAGTTTTTATAATCCCCTTTTTTCAGGGCTATTTCCTTCACGAACCCGTTCGTGCCGGAGGCGCTGTTTCTGCCGTAGATGGAGATGGCTTTCCCTTTCATGGAGGGCACTCCCGCATCGCCCCAGTCGGTGATGTTGGAGCCGCCGCGCTTGAAAGTGGAGGAGAAAATGGAGTCGATCTGCGCCAGGGTAAGGGCCTGGATGGGATTGTTCTTGTTGACAAAGAAGGCCACGGCGTCCAGGGCCACTTTGATTTCCGTCGGCTTGTAGCCGTATTTGGCTTCAAAGGCGGCGATTTCCTCCCGCTTCATCTGGCGGCTCATGGGGGCGAGCTGGGCCGTGCCTGCCGTGAGGGCGGGCGGCGCAGTGGAAGAGCCTTTGCCTTCAACGCCGACTTTGACGCTGGGATATTTTTTGCTGAATCCTTCCGCCCAGAGGGTCATCAGGTTGTTCAGCGTATCGGAGCCGACGGCGTTCAGGTTGCCGGAAACGCCGCTGGTGGGCGCATACGGCTTGATGCTGCTGTCAACGGTCACTTGGTTGGCGCCCATGCTCAGGGAGCTGAGGGCGGCGGCGATGGTCAGGATTTTGGCGACAAATTTCATGGCGTCTTTTTTGGTGTGTTGCGTCTTCCGTTTCCGTCCGGCGGGGCCGTTCATGGCGGAAGACGGGGTAGTGATACCCTCCCGCCCCCATGGTGAGGAAGAGAATCCTGGTTAAGAAATCGTCACAAACCCGGAGTAGCCAGGGAGCCCTGTTTTTGGGATACCATGCGTCCAGAGGCGCAGGACGCGCCATTAGAAGAACATGACTCCGCATCCAGCAGCAGCCGACCAGACCGCCGTAGAGGTGGATTCCCTGGATTTTTGTTATGGGAGCAAGCAATCCCTGTTCAACGTCACCATGAAAGTCCCCAGGAACAGGGTGACAGCGTTCATCGGCCCTTCCGGGTGCGGGAAGTCCACGCTGCTGCGCTGTATCAACCGGATGAATGACCGTATTCCGGAGGCGCGCGTTACGGGAGGCTCCATCCGCATTGATGGGGTGGACGTGACTTCTCCTTCCCTGGATACCATTCGTCTGCGCCGGGAGGTGGGCATGGTTTTCCAGAAGTCCAACCCTTTCCCGATGAGCATTTATGAGAATGTAGCCTACGGATTGAAGCTGGCGGGGGTAAAAAAACGCGGCATTCTGGACGAGGCTGTGGAGGAAAGCCTGCGGCATGCCGCTCTTTGGGATGAGGTAAAGGACCGTCTCCATGCTTCCGCCAATGGTCTTTCCGGCGGCCAGCAGCAGCGGCTGTGCATTGCCCGTTCCATTGCCGTGAAGCCGCGCATCCTGCTGATGGACGAACCCTGTTCCGCCCTGGACCCCATTGCGACGGTGAGGGTGGAAGAGTTGATGCACCGTCTCAAGGACAAGTTTACCATCATTGTGGTTACCCATAATATGCAGCAGGCCACGCGCGTTTCGGACCTGACCGGTTTTTTCATGTTGGGCAGGCTGGTGGAATTTGATGCTACGGAGAAGATTTTTTCCAATCCCTCCCTGAAAGAAACGGAGGATTACATTACGGGAAGATTCAGTTAACAGAGAGACGATTATGATTTTTTCAAAGAATATTTCCAAAAATGGAACCGGGCGTGTTCCCCATTTTCCCGGCTCTGGACGGAGGCTGGCTGCCAGTGCCGCCAGAAAGAACAGCCTGCGCAGGCAGCATCTTTTTTATCATGCCGGCAAAACCTTATCCAATCATCAAGCCAATATTCCGAATCATGAATCACGACGCGCACACCCTGAGGGAGTTTGACGCCGCCCTTTCCTCCCTGAATACGTATTTGCTCCAGATGGCCTATAAGGCGCAGAGCGCCCTTGATTTGGCCGTCGCCAGCCTTTTGCAGCAGAATGAGTCTTCCGCCAACCGGGTTATTGCTGATGACGAAGAATTGGACGAGCTGGAAATGACGGTGGACAGGGAAGGGCTGCATCTGCTGGCTTTTTTCAGTCCGGTGGCTTCCGACCTCAAAGTGGTGCTGGCTTCCCTGCGCATGTCCTCCATGTATGAACGGATTGGTGATGAGGCCGTGACCATCGCCAAAAGGGCCAACAGGCTGAATAAGCGCCCGCGCATCCGGGAGGCTGCCTTGGCGGATCCTGTCTATCGGGAAATGGCGGAGCGGTTCAGGGCTGTGAATAAGGCTGTTTCCTCCTGGGACGGGGAGGCTCTGGCGGAGCTTGTCCCTGCGCTGGAGGATTTGGCGGAGCATGCGGCGTCCCTGACGGAGGCATTTGCCTGCTTGCCTGAGCAATATCAGGACAATCTGGTTTCCGTTGCGGATCTGGTTTTTGTAAGCCGTTCCCTGGAACGCATCGCGGAAGGGCTCCAAAAGGTAGCGGCGGAAGGGCTTTACGCGGCCTCCTGATGCCGCGTGCCTGCACAGGAAAGCCCGCAGCGGGCGTTGTTGAAGCGCCGTTTTTTGTTCGGAAACGGGATTCAGGCATGCCGCCTATCTGACAGTCCAGGTAATGCTGCGCGTGGCGGATTGGCCGGGACGCAGAATGACGCTGGGGAAGTGGGGGGTATTGACGGCATTGGGGAAGCCCTGGGCTTCCAGCGCTATTCCCTGGCGCGCCTGGGGCAGGTATTCCCCGGTATATACCTGGAGGCCGGGAGCATCCGTCGCCACAATCAGGCGGTGCCGGGATTCCGGGTCAAGAAGGATGGCGGCGATTTTGTCGCCCGGTTCGGAATCCAGCACGTAGTTGTGGTCCAGTCCGGCGGCGGTGTCCGGGTGGGCGGCGGAGTTGCGTTCCCCCAGCAGGGCTGCTTTCCGCAGGTCAAAGTCCGTTCCTTCCACGGGAAGAATACGGCCGTCGGGGATATTGGTCGCGTCCACCGGAGTATAGGCGGAGGCCCGTACCTCCAGGGTCATGGAATCAATGGTGGGTTTGCCGGACAGGTTCCAGTAAGCGTGGTTGGTGAGGTTGACGATTGTGGCCGCGTCCGCATACGCTTCCAGGCGTAGATGAAGGGTTTCTTCCACCACGGTGTAGGTGGCTACCACTTCCAGGTTGCCGGGGTAATTTTCCTCACCGTCTGCGGAGTGCAGGGTCAGCACCAGCGTATTGCGCCCGGCTTCCTGCACCTGCCAGACTTTGCTGTCGAACCCCTGGATGCCGCCGTGCAGGTGGTTGGGGCCGTTGTTGACGGCCACGGTGCGGGAATCCCCGTCAATGGAGAACCTGCCTTTTGCGATGCGATTCGCGACACGGCCGCAAATCGCACCGCAATAACAGGTGTCTTTCAGCATGTCTTCAAAGTGCTTGGGCCCTACGATCATGTCCATGCCGTCCTTGACGACGGAGATGATGCGCCCCCCGTAGTTGCTGATGCGTACCGTCAGCTTGTCGGAAGACAGTTCAAACAATTCTACAGGTGCGCCGCCGGGTAAGGTGCCGAAGATCATGCCGGTATATAGCTTGGTCAGTAGTGGATGTCCAATTAATAGGCCAGCACGCGGGAACCGTTGTTGCCGATGATCACGCGCACGCGCTGCCCGACCTGAATCGGGTTGTTCCTGCTGGCGACCTGGACGACCGTGTAGTTGCGGGTGCCGTTCCTCTTCTGGTCCAGACGCACGGTGATGCGTTCCCCGGTCGTGTTGTTGACGGCCTTGTCAATCTGGTTGCCGGCAATGCCGCCTAGAATGGCGCCGCCCGCCGCCGTCGCGAATTTGGCGTTGCCGCCCCCGAACATGGCGCCGGTCAACCCGCCCGCCACGGCGCCGATTCCGGTGCCGGTGTTGGCGTTATTGGCCTGGATCTTGACGTTTTCCACGCTGGTGACCGTGCCGGTATAGGTTTCCTGGGCTCCGCCGATTTCGTTCAGGTTATAGGTGTTCGGGGAACCGAAGTTGGTGCAGGAAGTAATGGACAGCGCCATGGCTGCACAGCCGATGGTAAGAATGGAAGCTGTTTTCATGATGACGATTTATAAAATGGGTTGAAGGTTAAGATCAAGTAATTTCGCAGTCAACGGAAGGGGTGCGGCTGCCCTCTTCCGGCGGAGAAAACCCTTGCCGGAAGGTTCCGGCAAGGGTTCTTATTTATGTTAACGGTCCGTTGGGTCAGGCCTTGGGGGCTTCTCCCTTTTTGGGGCAGTCGCAGGGCTTTTCCCCTTTGCTGCAAGGCTGGCCGCATTTTTCTGGGCATTTGCCTTCCTTGGCGCATTTCTTGGGGCACTTTTTGTCTTTCTTGCAGCACTTCTGGGCAGCGGGGGCGGGGGACTCCGCCGGAGCGGCGGCTTCCTGAGCGTAACCGTTGACACTGAAGGCGAAAGCAAAGGCTGCTACAGCGAGGATTTTTTTCATATAATGATATGTGAGGTTGTGTGGTGTTGGTAATGCAGCGGCAGAAGAGCTGCCGTTCTACGACAGATAGAGCGGCAGGGAGTGATTTTTGTTCAAAAAAATACGCGGAGAGGATTCTTTTTAGGGCGGTTTTTTTGATGAGGACGCGCTTTTGGCCTCCGGGGTAAGTTTGACAGTCCGGGGGCACGTACGGAGCGCCGGCTTGCATGGGGCGCCTTCTTGAGGCACGGTAGGGAACATGAGTTCAGCCAAGGAACCTGTGACGCGCCGTTTTGGAAATGGTTTGACGGTTTTGATTAAGGAGGACAAGTCTCATCCCGTAGTGTCCCTCCAGTACTGGGTAGGCACGGGGTCCATGAATGAGGGGCACTGGCAGGGGAGCGGACTTTCCCATTTGCTGGAGCATCTGGTGTTTAAGGGAACGGCGCATTTCTCCGGGCAGGAACTGGCCCGCAAGGTGCAGGAACGCGGCGGCCACTGGAATGCGTACACCAGCGTGAACCGCACCGTGTACTATATAGACGGCCCTGCGGAGTCCTGGCAGATTTTCCTGAATCTTCTGACGGAGCTTGTATTTTTTCCCACGTTCCCGGAAGACGAGATGGAGCGGGAGAAGGAGGTGGTGCACCGGGAAATGGCCATGTATGCGGATGATCCCGATTCCGTGGCCTACCAGCTTCTGATGCAGACGCTGTATCTTAAGCATCCCCGCCGCTGGCCCGTGCTGGGTGAGCGCGCCGCCTTTGACTGCCTGACGCGGCAGGACGTGCTGGATTACCATGCCAGCCGTTATGTCCCGAACAACGTGGTTCTTTCCATCGCGGGGGACGTGGATGCCGCGGAGATTCTTTCCCATCTGGAATTGCTGGTGGAAGACCTGAAATCCCGTCCCCTGAACCGGGAACCCATTCCCCATGAACCTCACCAGTTCGGTTCCCGCAGGGTGCGGAAGGAGTTTGCCGTGCCTTACTCCAAGCTGCACCTTGCCTGGCGCCTGCCCTGTTCCGCCCATCCGGATACGCCAGCCCTTTCCGCGCTGTCCAGCATTCTGGGAGGCGGACGTTCCGCCCGTTTTTATGAAAAGTTCCATGACCGCCTGGGCCTGGTGTACAGCATTGAGGTGCATTCCAACCAGTCTGAGACGGATGAAGGGGCGTTTACCATCAGCATGGACGTGGACCGCGCCCAGCGCGACAAGGTGCGGGACCTGGTGCTTCAGGAGCTTCGCAATCTGGCGGAAGAGGATTTTACGGAGGACCTGAAGAGAGTTTGCAAACAGACCCGGGTCAGTCGCCTGCGCCGCAGGAGTTCCGCTTCCGGGGTGGCCTCGGAAATGGGGGCGGACTGGTTCGGCTCGCGCAATTTGAACCTGTCTTCCGAATGGCAGGAAGCTATTGAACGGGTGACTACGGAAGATTTGCACCGCGTTTGTTCCACCTGGCTGTCTTCCCCGAATGTGACGGAAGTCAGCCTGGACCCCCCGGGCAGCAACGCCGGGGATGAAGAAAGGGCCTCCGCCTCTGCGGGAACGGCCCTGAGCGAGCATGTTCTTGGCAACGGCATGAAGGTGGTGATCCGTGAAGACCATCGCCTGCCGCTGGCCTATGCCTGCATGGCGTTCAAGGCTGGATGCCGTGCGGAGAATGAGCATGACGCCGGGGTGACGGACCTGATGTCCGAGTGCCTGCTGAAAGGAACCTCCACCCGTTCCGCGGCGGATATAGCCCGTTTTCTGGAGGACATCGGGGGAGCCATCAACACGTCCACCGGTAACAATTCCCTGAGCGTGGGATGTCAGGTTCTGGCGGAAGACCTGGACGCCGGATTGGAGCTGATGGCGGATGTGGTCATGAATCCGTCTTTCCCGGAAGACGCCTTTCTGAGGGAAAAGGAATCTTTTGTGGCGGATGCGGAGGAGGATATGGAAGACCCTCTTTCCGTGGCGTTCCGGCAGGAGCGGAAGGTGGCTTACGGGCATGTTTCCTATGGGAATTCCCCTTCCGGCACGCCGGAAAGCCTGTCTTCATTGACGGTTCAGGACATCAAAAAACAGTATGAACGCATTATCTGCGCTTCCAACGCCGTGATTTGCATTTCCGGAGATGTCAGGAAGGAGGAGGTCCTGCCTCTTCTGGAAAAACATCTGGGAGGCATGAGGGCGGGAACGCCTCCAGCCCTGACTCCCACGCCCGCGCTGCGGGCCGGCCGGGAAGTGGCCGTTCTGGATAAACAGCAGGCCGTGCTGGTAGTGGGGGTGCCGGGCGTGGACGTGGCTTCCCCGGAGATGGCCCAGGCTCTGCTGTTCCAGTCCTGGTGCAGTGATATGGCCGGTCCCGTTTTCACCAATATCCGGGAGGAGGCCGGACTGGCCTATTATGCCAGTTCTTCCCTGTTCATCGGCATGGATGCCGGAGGCATCTGCTTCTATCTGGGCACCTCCCCGGAACAATTGGAGGAAGCCGGGCGGAGGCTGGAAAAAACACTGGAGATGATTGATGAACAGGGCATGACGGAGGAGGAACTGGAACGCACCAGGGCGGCCGCCCTGTCTTCCCGTCTGCTGGCCATGCAGTCGAATGGAACTTTGTGCCAGATGCTGGCGCTGGATATCCTGTTCGGTCTGCCTCTGGAAGCGTTTGAACAGCAGACGGACGCTATCAGGAATATGGATCTGGCCCGGATGAACGCCTTTATCAGGAAGGTGCTGGATCCCGCCCAGCCGCGTTCCTGGTCCATCGTGCGTTCGCCTGCCGGGGAGTAATTCCCCGGAAAATCATTTCCTTTTTCCCTGTCCGGGAAAAAGGCAGGATTAAATAAAAAGGAATATTTTTGCGTTACATCATCTGAAGGCTGGGGGAGGGGTGTAGCGGAATCGTGATTTTTATTTTAGTGGTGATGCGCTATAGTGGCAGCCATGACTGAGATGGAGCCGGACAGGAAAACTGCGGAACGGGCAATCAGGGAAGCGTATAAATCCAACCCGGGGGGCTGGGCGGAACATTCCCGCTATGTGGCGGAAGCCTGTAAAAATATAGCCTCGCACTGTAAAGGGTTATCCGGTGAAAAAGCTTATGTCCTGGGGCTGTTGCATGATATTGGACGGTATGCCGGAGTAAGTTCCGAAAAGCATTTGATAGACGGGTACCGCTATTGTGCGGCAAGAGGCTGGAAAAAGGCGGCGCAGATTTGTATTTCCCATGCGTTTATGATACAGGATATCAATACTTCCATCGGCACGTTTGACGTGAGTGGGGAGGATTACCTGTTCATGAAAAATTTTGTAGAGAACGCGGTCTATGACGACTACGACCGCCTGGTCCAGTTATGTGACGCTTTGGCCATGCCGACAGGTTTCTGCCTTTTGGAAAAACGGTTTGTAGATGTGACACTCCGGTATGGAGTGCATCCGTTTACGGTGGACCGGTGGAAAAAAATTCTGCAGCTCAAGGCGTTCTTTGAGAAAAAAGCGGGCTGTTCCATTTATGAGCTTCTGCCGGGCGTCGTTGAAAACAGTTTCCGCCAGGAGGAAAGCCATGTGTGATGAAGCGGAAGATTTTTTGGAAACGGCGCATCCCGATGCGCTAAGGCAAATCGCCCGGGCGAGGGAATTGACAAGGGAATATTATTTTTCCGCATATAGTGATACGCGGAGAAGAAGTGAAATTCTCCGGGAATTACTGGGTGGGATTGGGGATAACGTGATGATAGATACGCCCTTTCATTGCGACTACGGGAAAAACATCTTTTTAGGGAACAACGTGGTCATCAACATGAACTGCACTTTGGTGGATAATGTGCCCATCCGCATTGGCAGCCAGGTGTTGATTGCGTCCAATGTTCAGATTTATACGGCTTCGCATCCGGTCTTGCCCCAGGAACGCCTTGTGACGGGGTGGAAAAAAGGTAAGGGAACATTTTTCCGCACCTATGCACTGCCAATAGAAATTGAGGATCAGGTATGGATTGGAGGCGGCAGCATTCTACTGCCAGGTGTGAGGATAGGAAAAGGCTGCGTCATTGGAGCGGGAAGTGTCGTTACTCATTCTGTGCCGGCCGGCTGCGTTGCTGTTGGGAGTCCATGCAGGGTTATCAGGCGTTTTTGACATCAACGGCTGGAGGCCGCCGCGGGAGGCGGCGGATTCGGAAGCGCCCCTCTTTTCATGCCGGAACGTTTGATCTGCTCATGGTAAAAGTAATTCACGATAACCGGCGGTTCGTTGAACGGCCGGTGCATGGAATCGTCATTGCGCAGGTACGGCAACCCCCGTTTTTCCGCCAGCTGCCGTATTGCTGCGTCCAGTCCTTCCCAGTAGCCGCGGCTGCCTTTCTGGTAAATTTCCCGATAGAGGGGCACCAGGTGCGGATAGCGTTTGTTGATGTACTCCAGAATTACGGATTTGTAGCTGCCCCGCAGATTCAGGTTTTCCAGCCAGATCAGGTTGCATTTGTCTTCAGCCTGCTCCACAATCGCCGGAATATCCGTAATGCCCGGAAAAATGGGGGAGATGAAGCAGGTGGTGCGGATTCCTGCCTCATGGAAGGCCTTCATGGCGGCCAGCCTCCGCGAGATGCTCACCGCCATGTCCATATCTGCCTGAAAGCGCTCGTCAAGCGTGTTGACGGACCAGGAAACGCGGGCATGGGGAAATGTTTTTATCAAATCCAGGTCCCGCAGCACCAAATCGGATTTTGTAGCTATACTGATTTCCGCGCCGCTGCCTTGAAGCTGTTCCAGGAGCGCCCTTGTTCTTTTGTAGATTTCTTCCTGAGGTCCGTAAGGGTCGGTCACGGAACCGATAAACAGCTGTTTTCCCGCGTATTTCCCGGGGTTGCGTATTTCCGGCCAGTATTTGACGTCCAGAAAGGTTCCCCATGGTTCCGGATGACCGGTGAACCGTTTCATGAACGAGGCGTAGCAGTATTTACAGGCGTGGGGGCAGCCCACGTAAGGATTGACCGAGTAATCGGTCACAGGCAGATTTGACGTTGACAGGATGCTCTTTACCTGAATTTCCCTTACTTTGATTGCATCAGCGTTCATGGTTTTAAAAAGCTCCTTTGCATTCCCTGCTGCACGGTATCGGAAGGGCGCAGATGCCCCAGCAGCAACGGAGAGTCCGGGTCATGGAGTTTGTAATTTTCACGGGCCTTTTGCCGGTTCGTATTTGCATAGCAGTATTTGCAGCCGTTAAGGCAGGTGTCATACGCTCCTATGTCCCGGCTCTCAATGCAATGGCAGCCCTGCCGCATTCCTTGATGTTTCAGGTTGCGGAATTGAACGCCGTTGGCCTGTCCCAGAATGTTCAGGGTCATGCAGCCGGAGGATGAAATGCCGTAACGCGTGTAATCGCCATTGGTTCCGCAGGTTTGAATGGGGATTTTATATTTGGCCGCGATTGCTCCCAGCCCGGCCGCCAGCTCCTCCTTGTCTTTTTCCGTGAGGGGGATTAGTTCCGGCATGTTGGTTTGCAGCTTCCTGTACATTTCCACAAAGCTGAAAATGCAGCGGTCGATGTGGCCGGATAAGAAGGACGCCATGCGTTCAAAGGTCTCCAGATGCCTTCTGACGGTATATTCATTTGTCAGCAATACCGGGTCATACCGCCATGCGATGCGGTTTGCTCCGACAATTTCCGAAAGTTTTGCCAGCGTGGCCATGCTTTCATCAATGCCGGGAACACCCGGTTCAATTTCCTTTCCGTAGGCCGTAATCGTATAGTGGAAGTAGGTATGGAAACGCTCGGCGATGCTGTTGATATGCGGAAGAATGGGAGCATAATTTTTAGAGCAGAACACAACACAGTCCACCTGGTCCGGCGTCAGTTCATAACGGGTCACCTTATGCTGGAACAGGGGATTGCGGGAAAGGACATAGCCTTCTTCAAACCTCTTCAGCAGCCAGCGGGTGTAATACTGGACGGTGTCTGTCCGTCCTCCTGTATTGATAATCATAGCGTGTTTTTGTTGATGGATTGAAATTTCAGACGCATTTGTTCTGAAAAAAGGTCGGTTAAACGGACCAGTTCCGCTTGCTGTTCTCCGCTCAATTCCGCCATGGCGTCGTTTTCCGCCTGCGCGGCAGGGGGGATGATGCGTTCCACGTATTCCTTTCCGGCTGCGGTGAAGCGTACCAGCCTGATTCTCCGGTCGGTTTTGGATTCTTCAAAAGAAAGGTACCCCAGCTTCCAGAATTTTTTGATGGCGGCGCTGACGGTTTGCTTCGTGGCGGAGAGGCGTTCGCAAATCCCAGCCTGCGTGCAGCCGCTTTGAGCGAAATAGATGATATCCAGAATAAACAGCTCTTTGGTGGTTAACCCGTGTTTTCTGGCGTATTCCGTATAGACGGCATATTGTTTGTCCCGCAGCCGGCAGTAGTTGTTTACGTGGATATTGACGCTCTCTTTGTTCATAGGCGGAGATGGGTAAAGTATGATATTTGATAGTCTGATATTTGACAAAAAGAATGTAGCTCTTCGCTCGTTTTTTGTAAAGCCCCAAATATAAAGCTCCAGATAAAGAGGCGGGGGATAGGGACGGCTTTTTGCGCGGCCAGGCAAATTTCCGGAAACGGCGCCGGAGCGGCAATGGATGCCGGCCTTTCAAGAATCCGGGACATTTTCCGTTTTTATTCCCGTATCTTCTGTTTCGCGGCAGAAGAGTTTTGTTGCCGCATGGCTTCGGAAGACAGGCTCCCGTGGCTGCCGGGGAAACGTTTTTCCATGTTTACGGGAGTTGGGGAGCTTGCCCGATGGGGCTTTTCTGCACCAGGGCAAGTTCCGCCTGCTCCGGTTACGGATGTTTCGCCGGAGGCGGGGAGAGAGCGTGGAGACTCAATAAAAAACGCAGGCGGCGATGCGCCTGCGCGGTATCCGGCGATGGTTCGGACAGAAGAAAGAAGCGGTTTTTCTGCCGTAGGGTATTTGTGTAAAACGGCATCCGTCCGCTTCCTGAAGAACGGGAGATGATCCGGGAACTCCCAGCAATTCCGCTTCCGGAGCGGGAACGGTATTTGGAAAAAAGGGCGGTACCTTTTTCCGTTCTTCATTTTCGCCGCCCCCTGAGAAACCCCGGCGTGCTTTTACGCTTTTGGAGAAGCGGCCCGTACAAGGCACGCCAGGGAAGAACAGGGCGGCTGTTTTTTAGCCGATTTCCGTGCGGCCCAGCAGGTGGGCGCCTTCCTCCATGGCGAGGCTGCGTGTCTTCATGTCCCCGACGACGCGGGCCTGCTGCTTGAGTTCGCAGCGGTCAGAGGTGACCTTGCCTTCCACGTTGCCGTAGATGCGGACGTCTCCGGCAGTGATGTCTCCCTTGATTTGGGCGGTTTCACCGATGGTGACTTTTCCCTTGTCGGAGATGATTTCGCCTTCGATTTTGCCGTCGATGTGCATGTCATTCTGGAAACGGATGGTTCCCTTGATTTCGATGCCGGAGGCGAGGAAGTTGGTTACGTTGTCTGTCATTGTCGTAAAATGGTTGGGGATGGGGTTAAATGGTCATGATATCCTTTTCCTTGACGGCCACCAGCTCGTCAATTTCCTTCACGTATTTGTCCGTCAGCTTCTGGATCTGCGTTTCCAGATCGCGCTGGCCGTCTTCCGTAACGATGTTTTCCGCCTTGAGCTTTTTGGCGGAATCCATGGCGGCTTTCCGGGCGCCGCGCACGCGCACGCGGGCTTCTTCCGCCTGGGATTTGACAAGCTTCACAAGGTCTTTGCGGCGTTCTTCCGTGAGGGCGGGAATGGGCAGGCGGATGGAACGGCCTTCCACCAGGGGATTAAGGTTCAGCTTGCTTTCATTGATGGCGCGGCCGATGTCGTGAACGGTGCTCGGATCAAAGGGCTGGATGAGGATGAGACGGGGTTCCGGCGTGCTGATGACGGCCAGGCCCTTCAGTTTCATGACGGAGCCGTAGCTGGAGACATGCACGTCCAGGTTTTCCACGAGGCCGGGGGAGGCTTTGCCCGTGCGTACGCCGGAGAATTCCTGTTTGGCGAAGTCCACGGCCTTAAGCATGGATTCCTCCGTTTCCAATAATAATGTTTCTGCGTCCATGATGATGGTGGGTGCTAAGTGTTTTTGGTGGGTTGAAAAGGAATGCGGGGTTCAGCTGATGGTGGTGCCGATCGGTTCTCCGAGAAGCGCGCGCGTGATGTTGCCCGGCGTATGCATGTCGAATACGATGATGGGCTTCTTGTTGTCCATGCACAGGGTGAAGGCCGTGGAGTCCATTACTTTGAGCTGGCGTTCCAGGCATTCCTGATAGGAGATGGTGTCGAATCGCTTGGCGTCGGAGACTTTTTTGGGGTCCGCATCATACACCCCGTCTACGGAGGTAGCCTTCATGACCACTTCCGCATTGATTTCGCTGGCGCGCAGGGCAGCCGTGGTGTCCGTGGAAAAGAACGGGTTGCCGGTGCCGGCGGCGAAGATGACGATTTTATTGTTGTCCAGATACGAGCGGGCCTTCAGGCGGATGAAGGATTCCGCGACATTTTTCATTTCAATGGCGGATTGCACCACGCAGGGGACTCCCGCGCGTTCCAGCGCGCTTTGAAGGGCCAGGGCGTTCATCACGGTGGCGAGCATGCCCACGTAATCCGCCGTGGCGCGGTCCATGCCGCGCACGCTGGCTTTCGCCCCGCGCCAGAAATTGCCGCCGCCCACGACCAGGCCTATTTGGACGCCGGCGCGGTGCGCTTGGGCGATTTCTTCAGCAATGCGGGCGACGATTTCCGGGGAAATGTTGTCCATGCTGCCGGGGCTGCGCAAGGCTTCCCCACTGAGTTTCAGGAGGATTCTTCGATAGGCTGGTGCGGATGTGTCAGACATAGATGCGGATTTTACGCAGACAAGATTGAAATTTCACGGGGCAAAAAGAAAGCAAAAAGAGCTTCCTTATTGATTTTTCTCCGGAGGTCCGGAGATTTCCACCTTGATGGGGCTTCTGCTCTCCAGGCTGCGGGTGGGGAAGGGGAAGGAAATGCCTTCTTCCTCAAAGCGGCGCTTGATGTCATGAGCGAGCGTTTTCTGGCAGTCCAGGAAATTGTCTTTCTGGCACCAGGCCCCTACGGTAAAGCCCAGGGAAGAGTCCTGGAACCCTGAAAACGAGATGAGGGGTGCGGGGTCGTCCAGACAGAATTTGTTTTGTTTGACCACTTCCCGGAGGACGTTTACGACATGCTCAATGTCGCAGTTATAGTCCACGCCCAGGCTCAGGTCGCACCGGCGTGTGGAAAAACGGGTGATATTGCTGACCGGATTCTTGATGATCATTTCATTGGGGATGCGCACCATGGTATTGTTCGGCAGCCGGAGCTGGACGGACATCAGGTTGATGGAGTCCACGTTCCCGGTGATTCCATTCACTTCAATCATATCCCCCAGGTTGATCTGCTTTTCCCCTACCAGGAAGAGGCCGCTGATGATGTTGGACAGGGAAGTCTGGGAGGCGAAGCCTACGGCGACGCCGATGATGCTGGCCGCTCCCAGCAGGGTCAGGATATCGAACCCCATCAGGGCAAAGGCCTCCACGCCTATAATAATGTAGCCGGCGTTTTTGACGATTTTTACCGTCAGGCGGGAGGCCTGGGGCGACATTTTCAGCACAGTGATTTTCCGGAGCACCTGGCAGAACAGTTTCAGGAGTATCCAGCTGATCACCAGCCAGACCGCCACATGCAGGATTTTGGCGCCCACGGACTGCACCATTTCCAGCTTGAGCCAGTCCGGCATGTTCAGGAAGTCCATGGTTTTTGTCCAGATATCTTCCCTGGAGGATGCGTCTGCCATGAGATTCATATGAAGGATGTAGCAGACGCTTCTTCCCGGCTCAAGGGGCGCGCGCGTATTCCCCCCGGTTTATGACAGTTCCTCCGGCTGCGGAAAGGGCACGGTGTTCAGGCGCGGCGGACGCACAGGTTCATCCCGCAGAAGGGGAGCGGTTTCCGGCGCAAGAAAGGCGGCGGATGCATGGCCGGATATGGCGCCTGGTTGGGAAGAGGGGAAGGCGGGGATGAAAAAAGGCCGTTCCCCGGAGAGGGGAGCGGCCTTGAAATATTGCCGGGGGGCTGCTTACTTGCTGAGGTAGGAGGCCACGCCTTCGTGGGACGGGGTCATGGCCGCGTCTCCCTTGTGCCAGCCAAGGGGGCAGACTTCCCCGTACAGTTCGAAGTGCTGGAGGGCGTCAACCACGCGGATGGCTTCATCAATGGAGCGGCCCAGCGGGAAGTCATTGATGAGCTGGTGGCGGACGATGCCGTCTTTGTCAATCAGGAAGAGGCCGCGGTAGGCGATCAGTTCTCCGTTGACTTCCACATTGCCGTCTTCGTCAATTTCCTCGTCCCCGGCCAGCACGCCGTAATCGGCGGAAATGGTCTTGTTGATGTCGGAGACGATGGGGTAGGTCACGCCCTGAATGCCGCCCTGGCTGCGGGGGGTGTTGACCCAGGCCCAGTGGGAGAATTCGCTGTCTGTGGAGCAGCCGACGACGGCCACGTCACGCTTTTCGAATTCGCCCAGGGCTTCCTGGAAGCCGATTAGCTCGGTAGGACACACGAAGGTAAAATCCTTCGGGTAGAAGAACAGGATTACGTACTTTTTGCCCTTAAACTGGTCAAGGCTGAAATCCGGTACGATGGTACCGTTTACTACTGCGTTAGCGCTGAAATGAGGTGCCGGTTTTCCTATGAGAAGCATGGTTGTTTTTTGGTTTGGTTCTAAAAGAATGATTCCAAAAAACGGACGAAAGTCAAGCGGCAATGATATCCCGTTCGTTCCAAAAGAGCCTGTTTTCTCTTGAAAATGAAGCTTTTTTTGTCAGTATTCCCTCCATGTCATCCTCAAAGGCGCAACAAGACGAGTGGTCCGGAAAAATAGGCGTGATTCTCGCTGTGGCCGGCAGTGCCGTCGGGCTGGGAAATTTTCTGCGCTTTCCGGGGCTGGCTGCCCAATACGGAGGGGGCGCCTTCATGGTGGCTTACGGCCTCATGCTGGTTCTGGTGGGCGTGCCCGTGGCGTGGGCGGAGTGGTCCATCGGGCGGCGCGGCGGCCAGATGGGCGCCCATTGCGCCCCCGGCGTGTTCTGGTACCTGACCAAAGGGTCCAGGCTGTGGAAGTTCCTGGGTGTGCTGGCGGTTCTGGGGCCTTCTTCCGTGGCCTTTTATTACATGGTGGTGGAAGCGTGGTGCTGCGGCTATTTCTGGAAGATGCTCACCTGCCCGGAGGTTTTTGCCACGGCGGAGGGGACGGCGCAGACTTTTTTCAGTTTCACGGGCATGTACGGCGACGGGAGCGCCCTGTTGTCGGACAACGGGCTGCTCTGGATCGTCAGCGGGGTCATCCTTCTGAACCTGGGGATTATTTACCGGGGCATCAGCAGGGGCATCGAAATGTTTTCGCGCTGGTTCATGCCGTTGCTGCTTCTGATTTCCCTGGTGCTGCTGGTGCGCATTTTGTGCATCGGCACGCCGGATCCTTCTTATCCGGACCGCAGCATCGAACAGGGGCTGGGGTATATGTGGAATCCCGGCAAGGTGCTGGTGGAGGAGCTGGACCGGAACAGCGGGGACTGGAAGACGGTTTCCATGGTCTCGGCCTCCCAGGCGGGAGCCATGGATGAAGCCGTGCGGCAGGTGGAAATGTCCGGAGGAACCCGGAGGCTGACTGAGGTGACCCTGTGGGACGGCCTGAAAAACATTGAGCTTTGGATTGCGGCTGCCGGACAGGTTTTCCTGAGCCTTTCCGTAGGAACGGGGCTGATTCTGACGTATGCCAGCTATGTAAAAAAGAAGGAGGATATCGCGCTGAGCGGCTTTTCGGCCGCCGCCTCCAATGAAGTGTGCGAGGTGGGCATTGCCGGCATGATGACGGTTCCCGCCGCCGTGGCGTTCCTGGGAGTGGCCGGAGCCGCCGGGCAGGGGACCTTCGCGCTGGGTTTCATGGTGCTTCCGCAGGCTTTTGCAAAAATGGGATCCAGCGTGGTATTCGGCAGCCTGTTTTTCCTTCTTCTGACGGTGGCGGCGGTGACCAGCTCCATTTCCATGATGCAGGTGGGCCTATCCTTTATTGAGGAATTCATGGGGCTGAAACGCAAAATGGCTGTGGTGGTGCAGGGCTTTTTTACGGCTACGGGTACGTTTGTCGTTGCCTGGTACAGCGGCAACCTGCTGGCGATGGATACTTATGATTTCTTTCTGGGCACGCTGTGCTTCTTTGTGAGCGCCATGGTGATGATGATTCTGTTTTCCTGGAAACTGGGGGTGGACCGGGGGTTGAAGGATCTGGAGGACGGTTCCGTCATCCGCATTCCCAGAATTTACCGTTTCATCATGAAGTTTGTGACGCCTACGCTGCTGCTGGCGATTTTCCTGGCCTGGCTGGCGCAGAATATCTGGGTGAAGCAGGCCGCGCCCATTGAAGCGCTGGGGCGGGGGGAACATGGGGCGGTCATTCCCATGGGGTTTCTGGCGGCTTATGCCCTGTTTCTGCTTTTCATCACCATGGCGTCCGGAAGGCATAAGGTGTACCACGGTCCGCGATAGGCGCGGAAAGGACTGCGCGGATGCCCGTTTCCCGCAGTCTGCGGCAAGTTGGGAGGCAATCCGGAGGCTTGACCGGAGCCGGATTTGATATAGGCTGAAATCATGTCCAGAATAAGGAGGATACGCAGGAAAAAGCCCCGTACCGGCAGCGTCTGGAAAAAACTGCTGTTGTGGGGCGTGCTGGGGCTGCTTGTTCTGGCTGCTGCTGCGGTGGCGGGGTCTTATCTGTATGTCAGGGCCTACTTGAAGAGCGATGGTTTTTTAGCCATGCTGGAACAGTCCGCCGTTGATGATATGAATGTGGAGACAGCCAGGATAGATCCCCTTGACTGGGACGGTTCCGGCATCCGGTGCGGCGGCGTAGTAATGGAGGGGCATGAGTTTTTGACTTCCCTTCAGGCCAGGAATATTGAGACGGAATTCAGCCGCTGGGAATTGCTGAAGCGCGCTTTTGTCATTACCTCCGTCAATATTGCGGAGCTGAAGCTTCATCTCGCTCCCGTGTCTTTCCGTTTCAGGGAAAAGCCGGAAGGGCCCAGGAGCTGGGCGGAAGAGAATATTCTTCCGGATACGTTCCGTCTGGAAAAGGGGAGCATTGATTCCCTGTCCGTTTCCTATGGGGAGGCCGGCCGGCTGTATGTTTTGGACGGGGCCCGCGTGGAGAGCGCCTATGACGCCGGTTCCAGCCAGTACAGGTTTGATGTGCGCGGGGGAAAGCTGCTTCTTCCTTTCCAGGGATGCCCGGAGTTTTCCCTGATGTCCGGTACAGCGCAGTTTAACCATTCCAGCAGAAGGGTGAACATTCCGTCCTGCCGCCTGACTACGGATGCCGGCGGTTATTTGGACATTAAGGGGGACTGGGACGGCTCTTCCTCCTCCTGGACGGCGAATGTGGTGGTGAACGGTGTCCCTGTCTCTTCCATCCTGGAAGACCATTGGAGAAAGCATGTCCATGGCAGCGTGAGCGGCGGAATAGACCTGCGCGGCGGACGGGACGGCGTAACCCATGTGGCCGGACTTGCCAGGTTGCAGGGCGGCATGCTGACCGGCCTTCCCGTTTTAGACCGGCTGGCTCTGTTCTGCGGTTCTTCCAGATTTCGGAATCTTCCCCTGCACGAGGCGTCCGCCCAGTTCGTCTATCAGGAATCCGCCTGGCATATTTCCAATATTCTGGTGGAAAGTGAAAACCTGGTGAGGGTGGAAGGCTGGCTGGAAATCGGGAAAGGGGGGGCGCTGACCGGAAGGCTGCAGGTGGGGCTGCGGGCCGACGGCCTGTGGAAAGCTCTTCCGGGTTTTTCCGATGTGTTTTCCGTTTCCCGCCAGGGAGCGGGAGGCAATCTGGCATGGGCCAATGTGAATATCGGAGGGACGCTGGACAACCCGTCGGAGGACTTGTCCGCGCGGCTCATCAAGGCGGCGGGAAACCGCCTGACGGAAATAGGAATGGGCAAGGCGGCTGAAGTGGCGGATGTCGCGGCGCGG